>JAEUMA010000329.1 GCA_016793565.1 Rhizobiaceae bacterium | reverse complement strand
TGACCGCCGACCAGAAGCAGAAAATTTCGCTGGGCCGCGGACTGGTGCGCTCCGACGTCAACGCCATCCTGTTCGACGAGCCGCTGACCGTCATCGATCCGCATATGAAGTGGGTGCTGCGCTCCCAGTTGAAGCAGCTGCACCGCCGCTTCGGCTACACGATGGTCTACGTCACCCACGACCAGACCGAGGCGCTGACCTTCGCCGAGAAGGTGGTGGTGATGTATGATGGCGAGATCGTGCAGATCGGTACGCCCGGCGAACTCTTCGAGCGGCCTCGGCACACTTTCGTCGGCTATTTCATCGGCTCGCCGGGGATGAACGTGCTGCCGGTGTCGGTCGAGGGCAAGACCGCGCGCTTCGGCGGGCAGGAGATCGCGCTGCCGGCGGCGCCCGCGGGGCTGATGGGCGGCGCGATCGAACTCGGCATCCGGCCGGAATATGTGCGCCTCGGCAGCCGCGGAATGCCCGTCTCCATCGCCAAGGTAGAGGACATCGGCCGCCACAAGATCGTGCGCGCCAATCTTGAGGGACGCGAGGTGGCGGCGATCCTGTCGGAGGACGAGGAGATACCGGCCGATCCGCATCTCAGTTTCGACCCGGCCGGAATCAACATCTACGCCGGGTCCTGGCGCGTCGAGTTGGGGGGCTAGGGCGGCATGGAAAAGAGGTGGAACAACCGCGCCTGGCTGATGGTCCTGCCCATGCTGGTGCTGGTCGCCTTCTCGGCGGTGATCCCGCTGATGACGGTGGTCAACTATTCGGTTCAGGACACGTTCGGGAACAACGTATTCTTCTGGGCCGGCACAGAGTGGTTCGAGGAAATCCTGCACTCCGATCGCTTCTGGGAGGCGATGGGCCGCAACCTGATCTTCTCGGCCATCATCCTGGCTATCGAGATTCCGCTCGGCATCTTCATCGCGCTCAACATGCCGCGCAAGGGCTGGGGCGTTCCGGTCTGCCTGGTACTGATGGCGCTGCCGCTGCTGATCCCGTGGAACGTGGTCGGCACGATCTGGCAGGTGTTCGGCCGCATCGACATCGGCCTGCTGGGCTACACGGTCGACGCGCTCGGCTTCGATTACAACTACGTGCAGGATCCGTTCGACGCCTGGGTGACCATCATCCTGATGGACGTCTGGCACTGGACGAGCCTGGTCGTGCTGCTGTGCTACGCCGGCCTGGTCTCCATCCCCGACGCCTACTACCAGGCGGCCAAGATTGACGGGGCCTCGCGCTGGGCGATCTTCCGCTTCATCCAGCTTCCCAAGATGAACCGGGTGCTGCTGATCGCCGTGCTGCTCCGCTTCATGGACAGTTTCATGATCTACACCGAGCCGTTCGTCGTCACCGGCGGCGGGCCGGGCAACTCGACCACCTTCCTGTCGATCGACCTCGTCAAGATCGCGGTCGGGCAGTTCGACCTCGGGCCGGCGGCGGCGATGTCCATCATCTACTTCCTGATCATCCTGCTCTTGTCGTGGGTGTTCTACACCGTCATGACCAACTACGACGCGGAGCGGTGAAGATGCCGCGGACCGAACAGCGAACCGCCGACGACCGCGAGCAGCTTCTGCCAAGGCAGGCGCCGGCGGAAACGGCCATCACGGCCGGCGAGGCGGAACTGGCGAGGAAGATGCGCCGCAGGGGCGAGGAATCGCGCTTCTGGTGGCTGGTGCCGACGCTCTACATCGTCTTTCTGATGCTGCCGATCTACTGGCTGGTCAATATGAGCTTCAAGACCAACGAGGAGATCCTGGGCGGCTTCTCGCTGTTGCCGATGCGCCCGACACTGCACAATTACATGGTGATCTTCACGGATCCGTCCTGGTACCGGGGCTACATCAATTCGATCATCTATGTGGTTATGAACACGGCGATCTCGATCGTCGTTGCGCTTCCCGCGGCTTATGCCTTCTCACGCTACCGCTTTCACGGCGACAAGCATTTGTTCTTCTGGCTGCTCACCAACCGCATGGCGCCGCCGGCGGTCTTCGCGCTGCCCTTCTTCCAACTCTATTCCGCCTTCGGGCTGATCGACACGCACATCGCCGTGGCGCTGGCGCACTGCCTGTTCAACGTGCCGCTGGCGATCTGGATTCTCGAAGGGTTCATGTCGGGCGTACCGAAGGAGATCGACGAGACGGCCTACATCGACGGCTATTCGTTTCCGCGCTTCTTCATAAAGATCTTCATGCCGCTGATCGCGTCCGGCATCGGCGTGGCCGCCTTCTTCTGCTTCATGTTCTCCTGGGTCGAACTGCTGCTGGCGCGTACGCTGACAACGACAGACGCCAAGCCGATCTCGGCGATCATGACGCGCACGGTCTCGGCATCGGGGCTCGACTGGGGCGTGCTGGCGGCAGCCGGCGTGCTGACCATCATCCCGGGTGCGCTGGTGATCTGGTTCGTCCGCAACTACATCGCCAAGGGCTTCGCCCTGGGGAGGGTGTGATGACCACGACCCGCCGCTGGCCTCTCGCTCTGCTCGGCGTCATCGCCGGCTTCGCGGTGCTGCTGGGCCTGCTGGTAGCCACCGTGCCGAGCAAGGACGGGGTGCGCGACTGGACCGCGCCGCTCGTTCCCGGACACTGGATGGCCTGGACGTTCCCGACCGCCACCTTCTTCCTGGTGATTCTGCTCCTGCTGTCGCTGATGGCGGTGTGGGAATACGCGGCGCCGGGGGGCAATCCGCGCGTCGGCCTGCTGCGCTTCGAGACGACGCGCGGCGACCGCCTGTTCATATCGCTGCTGGGCAGCGCCTTTATTCATCTCGCTTGGCTGGGCCTGATCGGGCCCAACCTATGGTGGGCTCTCGCTCTCTCGATCGTCTACGCCGTCGGCGTATTCCGATTCGTATAGAGGGGGAAACTGGTGGAGCGGCCGCGTGCCGGCGACCGCTCCGATCGCACTCGCAACCTGAATTGGGAGGACTACGCATGCGACGGCACTTTCTAACATCAACGACGGCCCTCGTGCTACTTGTCGCGACGGGCAGCGCTTATGCCGGAATGGACGAGGCCAAGACCTTTCTCGATGCCGAAATCGGCGACCTGTCGACGCTCGACCGCGCCGGCCAGGAAGCCGAAATGCAGTGGTTCATCGACGCGGCCAAGCCGTTTGCCGGCATGGACATCAAGGTCGTCTCGGAGACGATCGCCACGCACGAATATGAATCCAAGGTGCTGGCGCCCGCCTTTTCGGCGATCACGGGCATCAAGATCACCCACGACCTCATCGGCGAGGGCGACGTGATCGAGAAGCTGCAGACGCAGATGCAGTCGGGCGAAAACATCTACGACGCCTATGTCAACGACTCCGACCTGATCGGCACCCACTGGCGCTACCAGCAGGCCCGCAGCCTGACCGACTGGATGGCCAACGAGGGCAAGGACGTCACCAACCCGAACCTCGACGTCGCCGACTTCATCGGCACCAAGTTCACGACCGCCCCGGACGGCAAGCTCTACCAGCTTCCCGACCAGCAGTTCGCGAACCTCTACTGGTTCCGCTACGACTGGTTCAACGACGAGAAGAACAAGGCCGACTTCAAGGCGAAGTACGGCTACGACCTCGGCGTGCCCGTCAACTGGTCGGCCTATGAGGACATCGCCCAGTTCTTCACCGGCCGGGAGATCGACGGCAAGAAGGTCTATGGCCACATGGACTACGGCAAGAAGGACCCGTCGCTGGGCTGGCGCTTTACCGATGCCTGGCTGTCCATGGCCGGCAACGGCGACAAGGGCCTGCCGAACGGCCTGCCGGTCGACGAATGGGGCATCAAGGTCGACGAGAACTCGCGTCCTGTCGGCTCGTGCGTCGCACGCGGCGGCGACACCAACGGCCCGGCCTCGGTGTACTCCATCGAAAAATACCTGGAGTGGCTGAAGGCCTACGCGCCGGCGGCGGCCCAGGGTATGACCTTCTCCGAATCCGGCCCGGTGCCGGCGCAAGGCGAGATCGCGCAGCAGATCTTTATGTATACGGCCTTCACCGCCGCGATGGTGAAGGACGGCCTGCCTGTGGTGAACGCCGACGGCACGCCGAAGTGGCGCTTCGCTCCGTCGCCGCACGGCGTCTACTGGAAGGACGGCATGAAGCTCGGCTACCAGGATGTCGGTTCCTGGACGCTGATGAAGTCCACCCCGGACGATCGCGCCAAGGCCGCCTGGCTCTATGCGCAGTTCGTCACCTCCAAGACCGTGGACGTCAAGAAGAGCCATGTCGGCCTGACCTTCATCCGCGAGAGCACGATCCACGACAAGAGCTTCACGGAGCGCGCTCCCAAGCTCGGCGGCCTGGTCGAGTTCTACCGCTCGCCTGCCCGCGTCCAGTGGTCGCCGACCGGCACCAACGTGCCGGACTATCCGAAGTTGGCACAGCTGTGGTGGCAGGCGATCGGCGATGCCTCGTCCGGCGCCAAGACGCCGCAGGAAGCGATGGACTCGCTCTGCGCCGAGCAGGAGAAGGTGATGGAGCGGCTCGAGAAGGCCGGCGTCCAGGGCGACATCGGCCCGAAGATGGCCGAGGAGCACGATCTCGAATACTGGAACAAGGATGCCGTATCGAAGGGCAATCTCGCTCCGCAGCTCAAGATCGAGAACGAGAAGGAAAAGCCGATCACCGTCAACTACGACGAACTGGTGAAGAGCTGGCAGCAGCAGTAATGCCTGTGGGGGCGGCCCCGAGCCGCCCCCACTTTTTCCATCATGCGTCCTTCGGGGCTCGCTCCGCTCGCAATCGGGATCATGGCCGTCAGCGCCAGCCTCCCTCATCCCGCGATGCGAGCGGAGCGAACCTCGAAGGACGATCCATTTGAGGCGGGTCAGGGAAATATGAGCGGTTACATCCTCGCGATCGACCAGGGCACCACGTCGTCGCGCGCCATCGTCTTCGACGGCGACATGAAGGTCGCAGCCGTCGGCCAGAAGGAGTTCCGCCAGCATTTTCCAGCGTCCGGCTGGGTCGAGCACGATCCGGAAGAGATCTGGTCGACCGTCGTCGAGACGGTGAAGACCGCGCTCGCGAAGGCCAAGCTTAAAGCCTCGGACATCGCCGGGATCGGCATCACCAACCAGCGGGAGACCGTCGTGGTCTGGGACAAGACCACGGGCAAGCCGATCCACAACGCGATCGTCTGGCAGGACCGGCGGACGGCGCCGCTCTGCGCGCGGCTGAAGAAAGCCGGGCTGGAGCCGAAATTCGCGAAGAAGACCGGGTTGCTGCTCGACCCGTATTTCTCCGGCACCAAGATCGCATGGCTGCTAGCCAATGTGCGCGGCGCCGCCCGGCGCGCGGCGAAGGGCGAGCTTCTGGCGGGCACCATCGACAGTTTTCTGATCTGGCGGCTGACCGGGGGCAAAGTGCACGCGACCGACGCCACCAACGCCTCGCGCACGCTGGTCTACAACATCGCCCGCAACGAATGGGACGACGAACTGCTGCGGATCCTCGACATTCCGCGCATTCTGCTGCCGGACGTGCGCGACTCCTCGGCCGACTTCGGCGTGACCGACAATTCGCTGTTCGGGGCGGCGATCCCCATCCTAGGCGTCGCCGGCGACCAGCAGGCCGCGACCATAGGGCAGGCCTGCTTTGAACCGGGTATGATGAAATCCACTTACGGCACGGGCTGTTTCGCCCTGCTCAATACCGGCGCCGATCTGGTTCGTTCGCGCAACCGGCTGCTGACCACCATCGCCTACCGTCTCGACGGCAAGACCACCTATGCTCTGGAAGGCTCGATCTTCGTCGCGGGTGCGGCGGTCCAATGGCTGCGCGACGGGCTGAAAGTGATCAGCCACGCCAAGCACACGGGTGACATGGCGGCGAAGGCCGATCCCAACCAGGACGTTTATCTGGTTCCCGCTTTCGTCGGGCTCGGCGCTCCGCATTGGGATGCGGAGGCGCGGGGTGCGATCTTTGGGCTCACGCGCAACAGCGGCCCGGAGGAATTCGCACGCGCGGCGCTGGAGGCGGTCGCCTACCAGACACGCGATCTGCTCGACGCCATGAAGAAGGACTGGAAGGGCCGCAACGGGCGCACTGTGCTGCGTGTCGACGGCGGCATGGTGGCGTCAGATTGGACGATGCAGCGCCTGGCCGACATTCTGGACGCACCGGTCGACCGGCCGACCATCCTGGAGACGACTGCGCTGGGCGCGGCCTGGCTGGCAGGATCCAGGGCAGGGGTCTGGCCCGACAAGCGCGGTTTCGCTTCGTCCTGGGCGCTCGACAGGCGTTTCGAGGCCGAAATGGACGAGAAGACCCGATCGCGAAAGCTGAAGGGATGGCGCGACGCGGTCCGGCGAACGCTGAGCGCGACATGAAAACGCCGGACGCTTGCAAGCGTCCGGCGTACATTCATCGGCCTAGGCCGCCCGATCAGTCATAGGGCGAATAGCACTGGCGACGCGGGCCGTTATACGGCTGGAACGTGTTGTCCGAGGCGCGATAGGAGCGGTAGCGGTCGTAGCACCAGCGGATATGCGCGTTGTTGCCGCGATAAACCACATTAGGCGGATTGTCGTCCGCCAGCGCCCCGGCAATGACCGCGCCGGCTATGAAGGCGGCGGCCGGATACCAGAAGTCGCCGTACCGCCTGTAGCCCGGCCGATAGTAGGGGTAACCGCGATGACCGTTGTACCAGCCGCGGCGATCATCATGCCGCCAGGCATCGCGACGCCACTCGCGACGGTCCATACGGCGATCGAAACGCCGATCGATACGATCGATCCGCCTGTCGTAGCGGCGGATGATGCGACGGTCGTCGACGTTCTGAACGTCGCTGCGGGTCAGACCGGCGGGGGCGGAATTGGCAAGGTTGAGGGGAGCGGCTCCCACCGGAATCGCGGACGAAAATGCGATTGAAGCAGCTAAAGCGCTGCCACAGAGCGCCGACCAAAGCTTCTTCATGACTGTCTCCTAAATTTGCAGACTGCTGTCCCTTTGGGCACTTAAACGGCAAATGGCCCGGTTTGTTCCGCTGCCACAGGCGACCGGTCTCCGCGTCGCAATCCGTATGACCCACTTTAGCGTGCAAATGTATGAACGCATAGATAGCCGTCCCCGCAGGACGCGGAACGGCGACGTTCCGCCCGGCGCTTTTCCGGTTGACCGCAAAAGCCCGCCTCCCTATGGTCCGGCGCAATTTCCGGGCGTATTTTCGCCACGGGAGCGCATAGCTCAGCCGGTAGAGCAACTGACTTTTAATCAGTAGGTCCTGGGTTCGAGTCCCAGTGCGCTCACCAACAATGATCGCCGAATGCCACGAATGTTATGTCGGCGTGAACCGTTGCGGGCTTTGCGGCGCGTGCCGGCTGGAGGCGTCTTCTCCCTTCGCGGCCAGCCAGAGCAGCACAGGCAAAAGCACCATCTGGGCTATCGTGATGACGAGCAGCACGCCAAAATTGTTGGCGGCGTAGTCGTGCGCGGTGACCATCTGATAGACATGGCCGATCGCCACTCCGAGGCTGAACAGTGCGATATAGATGACCACGGCCGCCTTGAATTCGAATCCGCGCCAGAACGATGCGATCGCGACGACGCCGATGGCGATGTCGGCCACGCCGATCTCATACTGAAAAGGACTGTTGGCCCAGCCGATGGAACTTGCCGCCACGTTCGGGAAGAACACGTGGAAAACGCCGCTCCATACGTAGGAGACGCCGACGGCGAGCAGCAGCATCCAGTTCAGCAGACGCAGGCTTAGCGGGCGGCCCGCATGCGGACGCAGCGCGATCACTATGGCCAATATGAAGGTGATGGTCGGAATGTTGGAAAGTATCAACTGGATGAACCGTGCCATTCCGCGTCCCTTTCGAGGTGAATTTCCGAGGCCCACACATGCCGGCGGCGAGCGCGTGGGGTGCGGATGCCGGCGACCAACGAAGCACGCCGGACCGACAGAAAGCTAAGCGATTCATGCCCAAGGGCGATAGCCGGCGTAATGCATACCGGCAAATCTCCCTATCGTGGCGGTGCGATTCGGAATAGAGACGCGTTCCGATCCTGGCTGTCGGCTCGGCGATGAACATCACCATACTGACCTTCGGTACGCGCGGCGATGTCGAGCCGCCGCTGGCGCTGGCGCACGGGCTGACCCTGGCGGGACACCGCGTGAGGCTGGTCGCGCCCGTCGCCTACCACGAATGGGTCGCATCCTACGGCGTCGAGCCGGCGCGCCTGCGCTTCGACATGGGCGAAATGCTCCGCCGCAGCGAGCGGGAGCGCGGCGGCAGGGCGCGTCGGCTCGGCGATATACGGGCAATGCGTGCGGAGGTGATGGCCGGTAGCGCTGAGTCGCTGGAGGACTACCGAGCCGCTTCGAACGACGCAGACTTCGTCGTGCAATGGGGCGCCGCCCAAGGCGGGGTGGAGATCGCGGACCAACGCGATATCGCGATGGCCTGCGCCTATCCTTATCCCTACGCGCCGACGAAGGCTTTTCCTTCCTATTTCGTGCCCTGGCGCGGTTCGCTGGGCGGGAACTACAACTGGTGGACTCAGCAACTGGCGCTGGCTGTGTCGTGGCGAACCTACGGCCGGCCGCTCAACCAGTGGCGAAGCGAGCAGTTCCACCTGCCGCCATGGACCTCCTACGCCAGAGTGATGGAAAGCGGCCGCAGGCGCGGTCCCGCGCTCTATGCCTACAGCCCCAGCGTGCTGCCAAAGCCATCGGACTGGAGCGACGACGACCATGTGACCGGCTACTGGTTTCTTCCGCCGCAGGCGAACTGGACGCCGCCGCCCGAACTCGCGCGCTTCCTGGAGGACGGTCCCCCGCCGGTGTTCGTGGGCTTCGGCAGCATGCCGAGCGCCCATGCGGAAGAGATGACCGCCACCGTGCTGCTCGGTCTGGAAAAGGCCGGTTGCCGCGGCGTGCTGCTGGCGGCCGGCGGCGGCGCGCTGGCGCGGCGGGCGTCTTCACGTGACGTGCTGTTCGTCGACGTCGTGCCCTATCGTTGGCTCTTTCCTCGCATGGCCGCGGTTGTGCATCACGGCGGCGCCGGCACGACGGCCGCGGTCTTGAACGCCGGCGTGCCAGGCATCGTGATGCCGCTCGAACTCGACCAGTTCGCCTGGGCCAGGCGCGTGGAGGAACTCGGCGTCAGCGTGCGCGGAGCGCATTTGCGCAAGCTGAGCGCCGACAATCTCGCCGCCGCGATCCGCAAGGCCGTGGCTCCGCAGATTGCAGAACGCGCCAGGCGCATGGGGGAGACGATCCGTGCGGAAACAGGCGTGGCCAACGCAGTCGCCCTGATCGAGCGGGCCGCCGGTCGTTTCGACCGGAAGGCGGAGCCTGGTGCGGATGAAGGGACTCGAACCCCCACGCCTTTCGGCACCGGAACCTAAATCCGGGGCGTCTACCAGTTCCGCCACATCCGCGCCGGACCCGGATCCCACGACGCCATCATTCTGTCAATCTCAGGGCCGAAACAGCCGCTGGGGCGGTGCATTTTCTGCTGTCCCGAAGAGAGTTGAAAACAAACGGCTTGTGTGACAAAAGGCGTGCCAATTGTGACGGGGCCTGTCGATCTGTCCCGCGATCTTCCGGATATGGCGCTACGCGCGGGTTCCGAAAGACCGCAGGCGGCGTCTGAGAAGGTCGGGAGAGCGACGGCAGCCAGCCGACGCCGACCTTTCGGAGACCAGCCCGAGCCATCCCGGCACGACATGGAACGACAGGCAGGACGGTCGCGAACCGCCTTTCGAGGCGCACGTTGAAACAAGGGTCGAATGATGCAGGTTACCGAGACGCTCAATTCCGGGCTGAAGCGCGAGATCACCGTTACGGTGCCGAAAGGCGACATGGAAGCTCGCCTGATGCAGCGCCTGGCCGATGCGCGCGCCAAGGTCCGCATCAACGGCTTCCGCCCCGGCAAGGTGCCCGTGCAGCACCTGCGCAAGGTTTACGGCAAGTCGTTCATGGCCGAGGTGGTGAACGAGATCCTGTCCGATTCCAGCCGCAACATCCTTTCCGACCGCGGCGAGAAGGCGGCCATGCAGCCCGAGGTCTCCATGACCGAGGACGAGAAGGAAGCCGAGAAGATCCTCTCCGGTCAGAAGGATTTCGAGTTCAAGCTGGCCTATGAGGTGATTCCGGTCATCGAGGTCCGCGACTTCGCCAGCATTTCCGTCACGCGCCCCGTCTACGACGTGCCGGAAGATGAGATCGAGCAGCAGGTTGCGCGTATCGCCGAATCCGCGCGCTCCTACGAAGCCAAGGACGGCGCGGCCGAGAGCGGCGACCGCGTGACGATCGACTATGTCGGCCGCATCGACAATGAAGCTTTCGAGGGCGGTGCCGGCACCGACCAGCCGCTGGTGCTGGGCTCCAAGGAATTCATCCCCGGCTTCGAGGATCAGCTCATCGGCGCCAAGGCAGGCGACGACAGGGTAGTCACCGTGACGTTCCCGGAAGACTACAACGCCGCCCATCTGGCCGGCCGCGAAGCCGCCTTCGACGTTACCGTCAAGCTGGTGGAGAAGCCCGGCGCGCTGGAGATCAACGACGAGACCGCCAAGACGCTCGGCCTGGAATCGCTCGAAAAACTGCGCGAGATCGTCAAGGGCCAGCTTGAGAACCAGTACGGCTCGATGACGCGGCAGAAAGTGAAGCGCCAACTGCTCGACCAGCTCGACGAGGCCTACAAGTTCGAGGCGCCGTCGAAGCTGATCACCGCCGAGTTCGACAATATCTGGACCCAGGTCAACCGCGACCTCGAGGCCGCCGGAAAGACTTTTGCCGACGAGGATACGACGGAAGACGAGGCCCGCGCCGAGTATCAGCGCCTGGCCGAACGCCGCGTGCGGCTCGGCCTCGTGCTGGCCGAGATCGGCGACAAGGCCGGCGTGCAGGTCTCCGACGACGAACTCCAGCGCTCCCTGTTCGAGCTCGTCCGCCGCTTCCCCGCGAGGCAGCAGCAGGAAGTGTTCGAATACTACCGCAGCAACGCCAATGCGCTTGCCAGCCTGCGCGCCCCGCTCTTCGAGGAGAAGGTGGTCGATCACCTGCTCGGCGAGGTCTCGGTGACCGACAACAAGGTGACCAAGGACGAGCTGCTGGCGGAGGACGACGACGCCGACGCCGGCGCAACGACCAAGAAGGCCAAGAAGAAGGCCGCCGCCAAGGAAGGCTCCGACGAGCCGAAGGCGGAAGCCAAGAAGAAGGCCGCGCCGAAGAAGAAGGCCGCCGCCAAGGACGACGAATAGGCCGCATACCACGGCAAGAAGAAAACCCGCCGGCGCTGCGAAGCGCCGGCGGGTTTTTGTATGCCCGTGCCTGCCCGCTCAGCCGCGCAGGGCGATGATCGACTTGTTGAGGCCCGCCACCTTTTCGTGCACGATCCTGGCATCGGGGAAGAAATCCCGCATCTGCCGCGTCGTGACCAGATGATGGTGGCGGATGATCGCTTCCGCTTCAGCGCGATCCGGAACCTTGGCGAAGAAGCCGACCGCGAAGTTGCGAATGATCGCAACGCGCGCCCATTGCGGCAGGTACTGGAAGCCCAGCAGCCGGAAATGCGGCTCGTAGGCGAACCAGTAGTTCGGCGTTTGAACGTAGTAACGCGGCGCCAGGCGCCGGACGTTCTGCGCGAACAGCTTCATGTCGGAGACTTCGCCGACATGCTCGATCACCGAGTTGGAATGGACGAGATCGAAACTGCTGCCCGCGAGAAGGTTCTGATCGGTGGCGCTGCCCTCGATGAACCGGAAGAGGCCGCTGTCCGCGATGGTCTCGACCTCTAGGTTGACGATGGTGATGCGGACCTTGTCGCGGTTGGCCGCGAGAAAGCCGGCGCCGATGCGCCAGTAGTATTCGGTGCCGCCGAGATCCAGGATCTCGCAGGAACCCTTTTCCGCAATAACGGCTTCGATCAGCGATCTCACCTGAGCGAAGCGCCGCTCGCGGAAGCGGAACTCGATGCTCTGCTGATCTTCATAAGGATTGGCGCGCCGAGCGGGGAGGGACGCTTCGGCATCGCCAACGGACTGGATTATCATCGAAATCTGCCTTGCTTGAGACAACGGCAGATATAGCCGAAAGAATCGAAGCGGTGCGACTCATCTAATAAATTGGTTAAAGTCAAGACTAATTCTTCGAAAAATGCATACAACGTATGTAATGCGTCTCTTATGTGCAGCGCCGTTTGCCTCACGCCACCTTTCATGCTTCAACGCCGCCCGAACGACGAAGCCGACCGCGCCGACCCCTGGAGACTTTCCGAGCATGCCACGTGTCCTTTTCATTCATAACGGATCGCCGGGGCGGTTCCTGTTCCTCAACGAGGCACTCGCCGCGCGCGGCTGGGAGCGCGCGCATATCGGTCCGCCGGATGCCACCGACCTGCCCGGCGCGAAGAACCTGCGCTGGAAATATACGCGGGGGACCACGCAGGGCGTGCTGAACCTGGCGGTGCGTGCCGAGGCGGATCTGATCCGCGCGGAAGCCGCCGCCGGCATGGCTTTGGCCCTCCGTGACGAGGGGTTCGTGCCGGACATCGTCATCGGCCATCCGGGCTGGGGCGAGATGGCGTTTCTGAAGGAGGTCTTTCCGGCGGCGAAGCAGATCCAGATTGGCGAGCTCTTTTACAGAAGTCGCAACACCGACTACGAATTCGATCGCGAGTTCGCGACCTACGATTTTTCCGGAACGCTGCGCATCCATGCCAAGAATGCTGTCCTCGCGCTATCGCACACCGACGCCGACCGCATCGTCTGCCCTACGCCGTTTCAGGCCTCGACCTTGCCGGAGATCTTCCAGTCGAGGATCGACATCATCCACGAGGGTGTCGACACGACCAAGGCGCACCGGCTCTCGCGCTTCGGCATCAGGCTGCACGGCAAGCTGATCGACGGAACGCGGCCGGTGTTCACCTTCGTCAACCGGGCGTTCGAACCGCTGCGCGGCTTCCACATCTTCATGCGTGCCCTGCCGCGCCTGCTCGAACAGGTGCCGGATGCCGACGTCATTCTGGTCGGCCAGGACCGCGACAAGGTCTACGGGGCAGGGCCGACCGAGGGCGGAACCTGGAAATCGGTGATGATGGCCGAGGTCGGCGACAAGCTGGATATGTCCCGGGTGCATTTTACCGGCAAGCTGCCCTACGGTGACCTGCTCAAGGTTCTGTCGCTGTCCTGGGGTCACGTCTACATGACCTATCCGTTCGTGCTGTCGTGGTCGCTGCTGGACGCCATGGCGTGCGAATGCGTAATGGTGGCTTCCGACACCGGCCCGGTGCGCGACGTGGTGCGCCATGGCGAGAACGGACTGCTTTTCGATTTCTTCGACCATCAGGCGCTGGCCGACCAGTTGACGGCGATTGCCCGCGACCCGCAGGCCTATTCGCATCTGCGCAAGGCGGCCCGCCAGACCGTTCTGGACGAGTACGATCGCGAGACGGTCTGTCTGCCGGCCTGGCTCAGGCTGATCGACGACGTGATGGCGTCCTAAGCAGAAGCTGAGTCAGATCAGGCGCAGGCCTTTCATCGAGGCGTGGCCATTCTTGCCGACGATGATGTGGTCGTGGACGCTGATGCCCAGCGGCTTGGCGCTTTCCACGATCGTGCGCGTCATGTCGATGTCCGCGCGCGACGGCGAAGGATCGCCCGACGGGTGATTGTGGACCAGAATGATCGCAGTGGCGGAAAGTTCGAGCGCTCGTCGCACCACTTCGCGCGGATAGACCGGCGTGTGGTCGACGGTGCCGACCTGCTGAACCTCGTCGGCGATCAGCATGTTCTTCTTGTCCAGGAACAGAATGCGGAACTGTTCGCGCGGCTCGAACGCCATCGCCGAGCGGCAATAGGCGATCACGCTATCCCAGGACGACAGGACCTCGCGTTCACGGATCGCGCTATGGGCCATGCGGCGCGCCGCGGCGGCGACGATCTTGAGGTCCAGCGCCGCCGCTTCGCCGACGTCATCGACCTCGCACAGCAGCTTTTCAGGCGCACCGAGCACCTCGGCCAGCGAGCCGAAGCGCTTGAGCAGGGCCTTGGCCCGGGCCTTGGTGTCGGCGCGCGGGATCGAGCGGAACAGCAGCAGTTCGAGGATCTCGTAATCCGACAGCGCCGTTTCGCCGGCTTCGCGAAAGCGTGCGCGCAGGCGTTGGCGATGGCCGAGAAAGTGCGGCTTCTCGGTGGCGGCGGGCTTGGGCATTGCCGCCGCGGCCTCAGCCCAAAATCCGCGCTCGTCCTCGTCCGTCGGTTCCATGAATAGCCCAACCCGCTGGACGGATGTTGGTCCATCCGGCCCAAGCGCGCAAGACCGCTTAGTCAGGCAGACCGGGGCGGTCCAGACCTTTCGGCGAAAGCGTGAAGATCTCGCAGCCGGTGGCGGTGACGCCGACGGTGTGCTCGTACTGCGCCGACAGCGAACGGTCGCGAGTCACGGCCGTCCATCCGTCCGACAGGACCTTCACATGCGGCCTGCCGAGATTGATCATCGGCTCGACCGTGAAGATCATGCCTTCGCGCATCTCGACGCCCTCGGCCGGGCTGGCATAGTGCAGGATGTTGGGCGCGTCGTGGAACAGGCGGCCGACCCCGTGGCCGCAGAAGTCGCGCACCACCGAGCAGCGCTCGGCTTCGGCGTAGGACTGGATCGCGGCGCCGATCACGCCGGTCTTCAGGCCCGGCCGGATCGCGGCCACGCCGCGCATCAGGCATTCGTGCGTGACTTCGAGCAACCGCTCCGCCGCGCGTTTGATCTGGCCGACCGGATACATGCGGCTGGAATCGCCGTGCCACCCGTCGAGGATGTAGGTCACGTCGATGTTGATGATGTCGCCCTCGCGGAGCGGCTTGGCGTCGGGAATGCCGTGGCAGACGACGTGATTGATGGAGGTGCAGGACGATTTGGTGTAGCCGCGATAGTTGAGCGTCGCCGGCATGGCGCCGTTGTCCATGCCGAACTCGAAGACGAAGCGGTCGATCTCGTCGGTGGTCACCCCCGGCTTCACCATCGGCACCAGTTCGTCCAGGCAGCGCGCCGTCAGGTTGCATGCCTTGCGCATGCCGGCGAACGCCTCCGGTCCGTAGAGCCGGATCTGACCCGTATTGCGCAGCGGGGCTGTGTCGGCGTCGAGATAGGTGACCATAGGGTGGATCCGGCAGGTTTTCGGGGGCGAGTTTGCGGCAGATGTGCCACCGGCACCCGCAAGTTTCAACCCCGACGCGGGTGCGAAGCGCCCGATACCTCTTGTGGCGGCGGGCCG
>JAEUMA010000327.1 GCA_016793565.1 Rhizobiaceae bacterium | reverse complement strand
CGCGAACGGCAGCGCCAAGCGGCTGATCAAGCAAGGGCAGGTGTTCAACCGAATCCATGTCTCCGACATAGCCGGTTCGCTGCGGCACCTCGCCGAGACCGACCATGGGGGAATCTTCAATGTGACTGACGATCTGCCGGCACCGCCGCAGGATGTCGTCGTTGAGGCAGCCGCCATCATGGGTGTCCCCCCGCCGCCCGAAATGCCTTTTGACGAGGCCGAGCTGACGCCGATGGCGCGCTCCTTCTACGGCGAGAACAAGCGCGTTTCCAACGCCGCCATCAAAAAGTCCGGCTACCGGTTTCTCTATCCGGACTATCATGCGGCGCTCGCGGCGTTGTGGAGGGACGGAAATTGGCGCGGCGCGGAAGCGGCGGACCGTCGGAGCCCGATCCGCTCATGAACAGCGACGCGCTCGTACATTAAGCGGGGGTTAACCAGTCGGGCCGAAGGCTTGGGCTGGAAAAGTGCGGATCCTTGGCCATGACGAAATGGTGGAAATTTGTCGGCGCTTGCCTGATGGCGGGCGGCGTGCTCGCGCCGGTCGAACCGATGGCCGCAGAGCAGCCCGCCAAGGTGTTCTTTGGCGCCGCCAAGCTCCCCGCGGCAACCGCGGCGCGCTCCTACGGCTTC
Organism: Rhizobiaceae bacterium; assembly: GCA_016793565.1. GTDB lineage: Bacteria > Pseudomonadota > Alphaproteobacteria > Rhizobiales > Rhizobiaceae > JAEUMA01. The sequence goes on along the minus strand of JAEUMA010000327.1, from coordinate 6,069 downwards.
TACAGCAAAGGCTGTTTTTCGGGCGGCGTCGCCATCGCCACCGACGGACCGACCTGGCAGGCCATGCGGCTTTCGCGCAACCGCCGCTGGGGGCATCCAGCCATGATCAACCTGATCGAGAAGCTATCCCGCGACGCCACCGCCGACGGCTGGCCGGGCCTGCTGCTGGGCGACATATCACAGCCGCGCGGCGGCCCGATGCTGAGCGGCCATGCTTCGCACCAGATCGGCCTGGATGCCGACATCTGGCTGACGCCGATGCCCGACCACAAGCTGACCTACGCCGAGCGCGAAAACATGAGCGCCGTCTCGATGATCAAGAAGGGCGGCCTCACGGTGGACGATCGGCTGTGGACGCCGGCGCACGCCGCGCTGATCCGCCGAGCCGCGAAATATCCCGAGGTCGAACGCATCTTCGTCCATCCCGGTATCAAAAAGAAGCTGTGCGAAACTGCCAAGGGCGACCGTTCCTGGCTCGCCAAGGTACGGCCGTTCTGGGGCCATGACTATCATTTCCATGTCCGCATCGGCTGCCAGCCGGGCTCCCAAGGCTGCAAGGAGCAGGACCCGATCCCCAAGGGCGACGGCTGCGACAAGCTCGACTGGTGGTTCACCGAGGAGCCGTGGCGGCCGGCCACCGGACCGCAGAAGCCGAAGGCACGCGACGTGATGACGATGGCGAGCCTTCCCAAGGCTTGCCGCGACGTGCTGGCAGCGCCCTCGCCTGCTTCGGAAGCGGCGGTGACCGTCGGCGTCGGCGGCAGCGCCGTCGCCGCCGTGGCACCGGAACCGGAACCCGCGTCGGAACCGACCGTGGACACTGCCGCGGCGCCGATCGCAGCGAACGCCTATGCCGAAACGCCGGCGATCGGCGTACCGCTGCCCAAGCCGCGTCCCGGCGGGTAGAGGCGCCTCGCATCTATGCAGCTGTGCGCGTCGCCGCTATAGCGGAGATGGTTGCACGCGGCGGAACATTTTGGTGGCAAAGACACTGGCTCTCATCGCCCACGACGAGAAGAAGGACGACATGGTCGCCTTCGCCCGTGCCCACCAGGCACATTTGGCCCGCCATCAGCTCTACGCGACAGGCACGACCGGACAGCGCATCATGGATTCCTGTTCTGGACTGTCGATCCGGAGGCTGAAAAGCGGACCGCTCGGCGGCGACCAGCAGATCGGCGCGCTGATCGCGGAAGGCGTGGTGGACGTGCTGATCTTCTTCGTTGATCCGCTGACTCCGCTGCCGCATGACGTGGACGTCAAGGCGCTGATGCGGCTCGCGATCGTCTACGACATTCCGATGGCTCTCAACCGGGCGACGGCGGAGGTGCTGGTGCAAGGTATGGGGGCGGAGCCGAAGGCCGCACGAGGGGACGACCATGGCTCACACTGAGGGCAAAGCGCCCGAAGACGAAAAACCGCTCGGGTTTCCGATCCTGGTCGGCGACATCGGCGGCACGAATGCGCGCTTCGCGCTGGTGACTGGCCGAGACGCCGAAACACAATTCATGCCGACGGTGGCGACCGCCGACTACGCGACCATAGACGACGCCATCGGCGCCGTCCTCCGTGAAACGTCCCTGCATCCCGTTTCGGCGGTGCTGGCGATCGCCGGCCCGGTCGACGGAGACGAGATTCCGCTCACCAACTGTCCGTGGGTGGTTCGCCCCAAGGGCATGCCTGCCAGCGTCGGCATCGGAGACGTAGTGGTGCTCAACGATTTCGAGGCGCAGGCGCTGGCGGTCGTGGCGCTGGGGCCTGAGCACATGACGAAGATCGGCCCCGGCGAACCCTTGAAGGACGCCGCGCGCGTCGTGCTGGGGCCGGGGACCGGTCTCGGCGTCGCCGGCCTGGTTCACGCGCTCGGACGCTGGATTCCCGTGCCCGGCGAAGGCGGGCACATGGACATCGGACCACGCACCGCGCGCGAGGAGGTGATCTACCGCTATCTCGACCGACTGGAAGGCCGCGTCTCCGGCGAGCAGATCCTGTGCGGGCGCGGTCTGGTCAACGCGTATCGCGCAGTAGCAGCCGCCAGCGGCGCGATCGCGCGATACACGCTTCCCGCCGAGATAACGGCCGCGGCGCTTTCCGAGTCGGATCCCATTGCCGAGGAGGCCGTGGACTTCTTCGTCGCCTGCCTTGCCAGAACCGCCGGCGATCTCGCTCTGGTATTCAAGAGCCGTGGCGGCGTGTTCCTGTCCGGTGGCATTGCCCAGAAGATCATTCCCGCCCTGCAAACCGGCCTGTTCCGCGCGGCTTTCGAGGACAAGGCGCCCCATCGCACGCTGATGTCGACCATACCGGTCTATGTGATCACCCATCCGCTCGCGGCGGTGCACGGGCTGGCGGCCTTCGCACGCAGGCCGGAACGCTTCGGCCTTGAGACGGCGGGCCGCCGTTGGAGCCGCGCCTGAGCCCGGAGCTGTTGCAGCGCTGCTGTAGGCAAGCCCGGGCAATGGCGCTATGAGGGGCGCGAACGGGCGGACCTGACGTGGCCAGCGGCGGCAAGTTGAAGATCAGCAAGAATCCCGGCGAGGTCATCGCCGTCATCCGGCGCGTGCTGGCCGAGAACGGCCGCGACTACATCTGGCACTACGTGTTCGCGACCGTGTGCCTGTTGGCGATCGCGGCCACCACGGCGTTCAGCGCGTGGATCATGCGCAACGTCATCGACGATATCTTCTACCGCCAGCGCGCCGACCTCGTCGCCCTGATCGCCTTCGCCGTGGCAGCTGCCTTCGTCGTGCGCGGCCTGGCCACCTACGGCCAGGCGGTGACGCTCGCCAAGGTGGGCAACAACCTCGTCGCCCGTTACCAGCAGCGGCTGTTTGAACACCTGCTCAAGCTCGATCTCGCCTTCTACTCCGAGACGCGCTCCTCGCATCTCGCAGCGCAGATCAACCAGAACGTGGTCGGCATACGCGATCTGCTCGGCATGACGCTGACGTCGGTGGCGCGCGACGCCGTCTCGCTGGTCGGCCTGGTGGCTGTGATGATCCTGCAGGATCCGATGCTGGCGATGATCGGCCTGCTGATCGGCCCCCCGTTGGTCTACACGGTCAACAAGCTGATGCGGCGCCTGCGCCGGGTGACGCGCGAATCGGTGGACGTGAACTCGCGGCTGATCGGGGCGATGCAGGAGGCAACGCAGGGCATCGCCATCGTCAAGGCCTTCACCATGGAGGACCAGCTCTCCGCCAAGATGGCCAAGCTGGTCGCTGACGCAGAATACCGCTCGAACAAGATCGCCCGCGTCTCGGAACGGCTGACGCCGATCGCCGAAATGCTGGCCGGCTTCGCCATCGCCGGCGTCATCGCCTATGCCGGCTACCGCGCTACCAGCGGCATACAGCCGCCGGGCTCGATCTTCGCCTTCATCACCGCGCTGCTGCTCGCCTACGACCCGGCGCGGCGGCTGGCGCGCGTGCAGGTTGGGCTGGAACGATCGCTGGTCAATGCGCGCATGATCTACGAGGTCCTCGACATCGAACCGCAGCAGGGCGACGCGCCGGGCGCGGGAAAGCTCTCCGTGCCGGCGGGCGATGTGCGATTCGAAGGCGTGAGCTTTGCCTATCCGGGCGGCGAGCGCGTGCTGGACGACGTCACGTTCGACGCCGAGGCGGGCCGGACCACCGCGATCGTCGGGGCGTCGGGAGCCGGCAAGTCGACGCTGCTGACCCTTCTGGAGCGCTTCTACGACCTCGACGCCGGCCGGATCACCATCGACGGCACCGACATAGCCTCGGTGACCAAGCACTCGCTGCGCCAGGCGATGGCCTACGTCACCCAGCATCCCTATCTGTTCGAGGGCACCATCCGCGACAATATCCGCTACGGCCGGCCGGACGCGAGCAATGCCGAGGTCGAGGAGGCGGCGCGCCGCGCCCAGGCTGAGGACTTCATCCTGCAGCAGCCGCAGGGCTACGACACGCCGCTCGGCGAAAATGGCATCACGCTGTCGGGCGGCCAGCGCCAGCGCCTCTCGCTCGCCCGCGCGATCCTGCGCAACGCGCCGATCCTGCTGCTCGACGAGGCCACCTCCGCGCTCGACACGCAGTCGGAAGCCCGGGTGCAGCAGGCGCTCGACGAGGTGATGAAGGGACGCACGACGATCGTCATCGCCCACCGTCTCTCGACGGTGATCGATGCCGGACATATCGTCGTGCTGGAGCACGGACGGGTGGTCGAGGAAGGCACGCATGCCGCGCTGATGGCCGCCCCGAGCGGGGTCTATGCCCGCTTCCACAGCGTGCAGAGCGAGCGCGGGCTGGGGCTGGTGGACGACGTCAAGGCTCCGGCGCAGCCCGAAGAGACGACGGCCGACGTTCGTGCCGACAGGAGGAAGGCATGAGCGAGATGGGGCTGGTCGTGGTCGGCGCGGCAGGACGCATGGGCCAGACGCTGATCCGGACCATCCACGCCAATCCGGGTGCGCGAGTGGCCGCCGCGATCGAGCGCGCGGGTTCGCCCCAGATAGGGCGGGACGCCGGCGAAGTCGCGGGGCTCGGCCCGATCGGCGTGCCCATCACCGACGACCCGCTGCGGGCCTTCGCCGCGGCCGACGGCGTGCTGGACTTCACGACGCCCGCAGCGAGCGTGGAATTCGCCGGCTACGCAGCGCAGGCGCATATCGTGCACGTCATCGGCACCACCGGCTGCAGCGCAGAGGACGAGCGCCGCATCGCCGCGGCGGCGCGGCACGCGATCATCGTGAAATCAGGCAATATGAGCCTCGGCGTCAATCTGCTGGCGGTGCTGGTGGAGCAGGCCGCGCGCGCACTGCCGGCGGCCGACTTCGACATCGAGATCGTCGAGATGCATCATCGCCACAAGGTCGACGCGCCCTCGGGCACCGCCCTGCTGCTCGGCGAAGCGGCGGCCCGCGGCCGCGCGATCGCGCTCGGAGACCACGCTGTACGCTCCCGCGACGGCCATACCGGGCCGAGGCCGGAAGGCGCCATCGGTTTCGCTACGCTGCGCGGCGGCTCGGTGGTGGGCGACCACTCTGTCATCCTGGCCGGCGCCGGAGAGCGCGTCACGCTGACTCACCAGGCCGAGGATCGCGCCATTTTCGCGCGCGGCGCGGTGGCGGCGGCGCTGTGGGCGCGCGGCAAGAAGTCCGGGCTCTATTCCATGCGCGATGTGCTGGGGCTCGGCACATGAATTGCTGGGTCGGCATCGCCGCTGCCGACCACGTCGCGATCGGCGTAGCCGAGGGCTTCGCGATGTTCGCGCATGGCCGGCATTCCGCCGTGAAGAACGTGCTTCCCGGCGACTGGGTCGCCTATTATTCGCCGCGCCAACGCATGAAGGAATGCGCGGAGGTGCGCGCCTTCACCGCGATAGGCCGCGTGCTGCCCGGCGAACCGCGCGAGCGCGAGATGCTGCCCAACATGACCGGCTGGTATCGTGGCGTGGCGTGGCTTGAGGCTCGGCCCGCCGACGTCTACCCCCTGCTCGACCGCTTTTCTTTCGTCACCGACCGGCAGCACTGGGGAATGTATTTCCGCAAGTCGCTGTTCAAGGTGCCCGCGCCGGATTTCGCCCTCATCGCCGAGGCGATGGGGACCGGCACGGTATTCCGGCAATCGCTGAAGCCATAGGCAAAAGGAGTTTTCATGTCCGGCACACTCGTCCTCGTCCGCCACGGCCAGAGCGAATGGAACCTGAAAAACCTGTTCACGGGCTGGCGCGACGTCGACCTGACCGAGCAAGGCCATGCCGAGGCCAAACACGCCGGCGAGAAGCTGAAGGCGCGCGGGCTGAAGTTCGACATCGCCTTCACATCATCGCTGAAACGGGCGCAGAAGACCTGCCAGCACATCCTCGATGCGGTCGGTCAGCCCAATCTGGAAACGATCCGCGACCAGGCCCTGAACGAGCGCGACTATGGCGACCTCTCCGGCCTCAACAAGGACGACGCACGGGCGAAATGGGGCGAGGAGCAGGTGCATGTCTGGCGCCGTTCCTACGACGTGCCGCCGCCAGGCGGCGAAAGCCTGAAGGACACGGGTGCGCGCGTGTGGCCCTACTACCTGCACACGATGCAGCCGCACGTGCTGCGCG
>JAEUMA010000482.1 GCA_016793565.1 Rhizobiaceae bacterium | reverse complement strand
CGACGAGATGATGTGACCAGGACCGGGGATGATGCCCCGCTTCATATCGGCTTCGGTAACGACCGCGCCGCGGTTCAACTGTGCTCCGATTGCAAACATATCTGCGTCCTCCCTTAGTTGGTGCTCGTGAGCACGCCCTGCAGAAACAGGTTGCTCGCGCACATGTTGCCGGTGAAGCCGATGAACCTGACCGTCGCATCCTGGTTGATCGGGATGCGGTCGCCGCCGAACGGCTTGAAGTCACGATCCTCGTGGGGACGCAGGTAGAGATAATCGGTATTGAGCGCGTACACCGTCTTGGACGGGCAGTAGCCGTTGTCCAGGATGAAGTCCGCATTCGCGCCGACGCCGTAATACTTGAGCGCCGTGAAGCCGTAGCCGGCCATTTCCGTCGACTGGATGCGCTGCAGAGGCTGCAAGCTCTCCATGTACCGGGTGTAGCCAACCGCATCGGCAACGAAGAGGTCCGGCTTGTCGGTGCCGCGCGTGCAGGAGATCGCCAGCGCGTTCAGAGCGACAAGGAAGCTCGGCGGGTTGCTCGTGACCATGTTGACCGGGGTCGACATGGCAACCGTCTGCGCCTGGTTCTGCCAGAACGAGTTGGCTGCGCGGTCGATGCCGCCGACGAGGCCCGTGGTGGGCGAGGCGACGACGAAGAGACCGAGGCCGTGAAGCTGCTTTCCGCTCGAACCCGTGCCATCCGAATAGACGGCCTGGGCCACCATATCGACCAGCGACTTCTCGCTGTTCTTGAGGCGGCTCGAGACCAGATTGATCGTCGCGTGATCGCCCTGGTTCTTGAGCTTTTCGATTCCCGTCCACACGCAGGGCACCGCGGCTTGCTTCCAGTCGTATTCGGCCGCGCTGAACGGCTCGTGCAGGTTGGTGTTCAGCGTGTCCGCGCCGGCGTACCAGCCGCCGTTCGGGTTCAAGCTGACCTCGAGTTCCTGGACGATGGTGCGACCACCACCGGCAGGCTTCACCTTGCCCTTGCGGCGCAGGCGATCGAGGAAGGCAACGGATCGCGTCGCGTTGTCGGCGAGCTTCCCGCTGCGGTTACGCAAGGTCGTCGTTACGATGTCATCAAAGTCGGGGTTCGCTGGCATCTGCCAAGCTCCTTATGTGTGAGACAGTTGGCGCAGAGCGCGACGGACGTCCGCCTCCACGTCGTCGGCTCCACCTTCTGGCTCGGCGTCACGGATAACCGTGCCGGGAGCCCTGGAGCCACTGATCGAGCGGGAGGCTGCTTTGGCCTTGTCGGCCGCCTCCTGCTCTCGTTTCCGCTTGGCTTCTTCCTGGGTCTGGAGTCGCTGTTCGATTAGCGCCTCGGAGACCTCGGGGTGGAGCCGAGCGGCCATGTCGTACGCAACTTGAAGATCGTGCGCCGGATTGCCGGTCTTCTTGACCATGCCGGACTCGAAAAGCTGGGCGATCGAGTCGGCGAGGTTGGGGAAAAAGCGGTTTTTTGGGTCCGATGCGAACTCGGAGATCGATTTGTCGAGCGTCTGCTGATAGGACGCGAACTCCTGCTGCTGCCGCGCGCTCAATTGCCCTTCGAGGGCCTGCACCTTGGAGAGCAGCGGCTGCAACATCGGGTTGACCAGCTCGGCGAGCGGGTCATCCGCATCCATCTGCGCGCCTGGTGCGCCGCCGCCGAACTTCTGGGCGAGGCCGGCGAACATTTGCGCGGCCTGCTGCTGGGTCATCCCGGCGTTTTGGGCGATCAGGGCGAGGCCGGCCGCGGGATCGCGACGGATCACG
>JAEUMA010000127.1 GCA_016793565.1 Rhizobiaceae bacterium | reverse complement strand
TCCGGCGGCAAGTTCGGCGAAATGATGAAGGCGCGGCGCAAACCGATCCTGATGGCCGCCGCCGCGATCATGATGGCACTGGCCGGCCTGCAGCTCAGCAAATCCTTCTTCGGCAACGACCCGAAGGTGTCCGCCGCCAAGCAAGCGCAGACGGCGACCGGTACGAAAACTGCTGCAGCGAAGCCAGCCGCGGAAGCTGAGGTGGCGCCGGTTGCGCAAACGCAGGCCAGCGCCCCAGCAGCGACTGTCGCTCCGGCGGTGGCCGCGCCCATGCCGGAAACTGCCGACGCCAAGCCTTCGCTGCCCGAAACTGCGGCTGCCGCTCCCTCGCCGGCAGAGCCCGAAGCTGCGGATATGGATGCCGCACCGGCCGCCGAAGCCATGCCCGCCGTCGAAGCGGCCGCACTGCCTGCGACGGTCGAGGCAGCAGCTACGGCCGAGGCCCCGGCAATGGCCGAGCCGGCGACCGATGCCAGCAGCGTTGATGCCGCGCTCGCGCTCCCGCCGATCTCCGACGACTTCGGCCCGATCGCCCTTCGCGATGCTGCCAAGGCGGGCGACCCCAAGGCGCTGTTCGAAGTGGGCTCCCGCTATGCCGAGGGGCGTGGCGTCACCACGGACATGGCGAACGCGGCGCAGTTCTACGAGAAAGCCGCCGAACTCGGCTTCGCACCCGCGCAGTACCGCATCGGCAATTTCTATGAGAAGGGCCTGGGCGTCGAACGTGACATCCCGAAGGCCAAGACCTGGTACCAGATGGCGGCAAGCCAGGGTAACGCCAGCGCCATGCACAATCTGGCAGTTCTCTTCGCGATGGGCGCCGACGGCACAAGCGACAACGACTCGGCGGCGCGCTGGTTCACCGAAGCGGCGGAATTCGGCGTGAAGGACAGCCAGTTCAACCTTGGCATCCTCACCGCAAAAGGCATCGGCGTTCCCCAGAACCTGGAGGAATCCTATAAATGGTTCGCGCTCGTCGCCAAGACCGGCGACCGCGACGCCGCCGCCAAGCGCGACGAGATCGCCAATGCGCTGCGGCCCGAACAGCTCGAGCGCGCTCGCGCCGCAACGGAACTGTGGCGCGCCAAGCCGGTCGATCCGGCCGCCAACTCGGTCGACGTTCCCGACGCCTGGAAGAGCTCTCCGGAAACCACCGCCAGCATCGACATGGACAAGGCAGTCCGCAACATTCAAGGCCTGCTGACCAAGTTCGGCTATGACGCGGGAGCGGTCGACGGAAAGATGGGTGCCAAGACGCGGCAGGCCATCGCCGCCTTCCAGAAGGACAATGGCCTCCCGGCCACCGGTGAGGTCGACGAGAAGCTGGTGAAGGTGCTTCTGGCGCGCAAGTAGAACCCACCGTCTCGGCTTTCGGGCCGAGACGGTTCCTCGTCTCTAAAGGCTTGGCACTTTTCCGCTTTTTCCGGGCCGAAGCCGTTTGACTCGCGCTGGCGGCTGTCGCAAGTACGACATAGTTTCGCTGTCATCGTTCCCGAAAGGAACCTTGGGCGGCGCGCATGGACGATCGAGATTGACGGGTGGGCATTTATCTCCCGATCGCGGAAATGTCCGTCAACGTTTTCGTACTGCTGGCCATGGGGGCGGCGGTCGGGTTTCTCTCGGGCATGTTCGGCGTGGGCGGCGGCTTTCTGATCACGCCGCTGCTGATCTTCTACAATATCCCGCCCGCCATCGCCGTCGCCACCGGCGCCAATCAAGTAATCGCTTCCTCGATCTCCGGAGCACTCTCGCATTTCAAGCGCGGGACGATCGACTTCAAGCTCGGCTTCGTGCTGCTGATCGGCGGCTTTTTCGGTTCGTCCCTCGGCGCGGTCGTGTTTGCCTGGCTGCGCGGGCTGGGCCAGCTCGACCTGTTCGTTTCGATCCTCTACGTGTTCTTCCTCGGCACGGTCGGCGGGCTGATGCTGATCGAGAGCATCAACGCCCTCAGGCGCAGCCGCGGCGGCGTGCCGCCATCCCTGAAAAAGCCTGGCCAGCACAACTGGATCCACCGCCTGCCGCTGAAGATGCGATTCCGCGCATCCAAGCTCTTCGTCAGCGTCATCCCGGTGCTCGGCATCGGCGCCGGCATCGGCTTCCTCGCGGCGATCATGGGCGTGGGCGGCGGCTTCATCATGGTGCCGGCGCTGATCTACATGCTCAAGGTGCCCACCAACGTGGTGGTCGGCACGTCGCTGTTCCAGATCATCTTCGTCTCTGCCTATACGACGATCGTCCATTCGACCGCAAACCAGACCGTCGACGTCGTGCTGGCCTTTATCCTGATGGTGGGAGGCGTGGCCGGCGCGCAGTACGGCGTGAAGGCCGGCCAGAAGCTGCGCGGCGAGCAGCTGCGCGCGCTGCTGGCGCTTCTGGTGCTGGCCGTCGCGCTCAGGCTGGCCTTCGACCTCTTCGTCAAGCCGGATAATCTCTATTCGCTGACCAGCCTCAGCGGGAGGCCGTTGTGACTGGCCGCGTGGCCATCGTCCTGCTGCTCTGGCTGCTTTCGGCTTCGCGCGCTCTCGCGCAGGATGTGCACAGCGAAGGCATCCAGATCGGCCTCTCGACCGACCGCATCTCGATTACTGCCGATTTTGCCGGTGCCGACCTCACCATCTTCGGCGCGATCGACAACACCGATCCGCTCCTGAGCCGGCAGGGCCGCTACGACGTGATCGTGGTGCTGGAAGGTCCCGCCCGCCCCGTCGTGGTGCGCCGGAAGGATCGCGTGCTTGGCATCTGGGTCAATCGTTTCTCGATGACTTTCGTCAACGTGCCGATCTCCTATTCGGTCGCCACCACCCGCCAACCGCAAGACATCGCCTCGCCGGAGACCTATCGCCAGCTGTCGCTTGGGACAGCCAATCGCCATTTCGAACCGGAAGACGCCCTCGCCAACCCAACCACGATCGACGAATTCACAACTGCGCTGAGGGAGCTCAAGCGCACGACGGGCCTCTACAGCGAGAACTTTGGCGGCGTGCAGTTCCTGTCCTCGAATCTGTTTCGTGCGACCCTGCCCTTGGCGCCTAACGTGCCGGTCGGCACGCACAAGGCGCGCGCCTTCCTGTTCAAGAACGGGCTCTTCATCGGCGAATCATCGGCGCAGCTAGCCATCGTGAAGTCCGGCTTCGAGCAATGGGTCTTCCGCGCCGCCAACCAGCACGGCTTCGTCTACGGCGTGTTCGCGGTAGCCCTCGCCATGCTGACCGGCTGGCTCGGCCGCATCGTGTTCCGGCGAGACTAGAGCGGCATGCGCGAGATCCATGGCTCGCTTCCACAGGCTGCAGGCGGCCAAAGCCGGTTGCGCGCGCTCGGCTATTGCGGCGCCGTGCCTCTCATCGTGCTCGCCGTCTGGCTCTTCGCCATCGCGCCGGACCATCCCTGGCACGAAGGCACGATCCTCCTGCTCAAGACCTACGCGGCCATGCTGCTGTCCTTTCTCGGTGGAACGCGCTGGGGCGCTGTGCTCGCGAAGGACGACGACGGCACGGCCGCGACGATCGCGCTGCTGCCGGCCCTGTCGGCGTGGATCGCGCTTTTGCTGCCCCCTGCCGTCGCCTTCGCGGGGCTGGCCGTCGCATTTGCGGCGCAAGGCGCGTGGGATTCGCTGGCTGCGCATGCCGGCAGCCTACCGGTCTGGTACGGCGCCCTGCGCGCCAGGCTCACCGTGATTGCGGTGGCCACGATGATCCTGGCTTTCGCCGCTACAGTCTGGACCTAGAGCATTTCCTGTGACCCCTGGGTCACAGGAAATGCTCTAACCCGGCCGAAGCAGGCTGCGCGCTATCGGAAACGTGCGGTCGTTGCCCAGCATGTAGGCGAAGAAGCGTTCCCACTCGAACAGACCGCGATAGGCGCGGTCCAGCACGTTGAGCGAGCCGGTATAAGCTCCGAAGGCGGGAAGGATGACGCGGCTGCCGTCGCTGGCGAAGCACCGCCTGCGCACGGAGCGCCCGCGCTGGACGATGCGGGCGCAGGGATGCAGATGCCCCGCCACCTCGCCCGGCACCGGCTTTGGCGAAGGCTCGTGCCGGAAGACGAGGCTTCCGACCGCGATCTCGCGCACGGTATGGCCGGCGACGCCCTCCGGCGGCTCGGGATCGTGATTGCCGGCCACCCAGAACCAGTCGCGCCCGGCCATGAGACCGCTCAGATCCGAGCGATAGGCGTCGGGCAAACGGGCTGAGCCGCCGCCGTCGTGAAAACTGTCGCCCAGCGACACGACGATACGTGGCCGATACTGCGCGATGATCGCGGCGAGGCGCGCCAGGGTCGCGGCCGTGTCGTAAGGCGGCACGAGCATGCCGCGCCGCGCCAGGGACGAGCCCTTCTCCAAGTGCAGGTCGGAGACGGCGAGCAGATCGTGTTCCGGCACGAACATTGCGCCGCGTGGGTCGAGCACGATCGTCTCGCCCGCCACCACGGCCATGGTCGTCAGTTCTCCGGTCGGTGTCGCGGCCGTCTTCGTCACGCGGCGGCTTCCTCGATAAGGCTGTCGGCGGCCTCGCCCAGCAGCGTGTCGTTGGCCTCGCCGTTCACGGATTCGCGCCCGATCTCCAGCATGATTGGCACCGCCAGAGGCGAGATGTGGTCGAGCGCCTTATGCATGATTCGCCCGCGGATGCGCGAGAGCATGTCGGCCAGCCTGCTGACATCGAGCAGACCGGCCGCCGCTTCCGCGCGCGTCGCCCGCAAGAGGATGTGGTCCGGCTCATGGCTGCGCAGCACGTCGTAGATGAGGTCGGCCGACACGGTGACCTGACGCCCGGTTTTTTCCTGGCCCGGATGGCGCTTCTCGATCAGGCCTGAGACCAACGCACAGTTGCGGAACGTACGCTTCAGCATCCAGCTGTCGTCCAGCCAGGCGTCGAGGTCGTCGCCCAGCATGTCTTCGTCGAACAGCGCCCCTAGCGACGGTTTGCCCTTGGTGAAGATCCGTCCGAGATCCTCCAATCCCCAGATGCCGAGCGAATAGTCCGTCGCCACGAAGCCTAGCGGCCGTGCGCCGGCCCGTTCTAGCCGGCGCGTCAGCAGCATGCCGAGCGTCTGGTGCGCGAGGCGTCCTTCGAAGGGATAGGCGACCATGTAAAAACGGTTGCCGCGCGGAAAGGTCTCGACCAGAAGATCGCCGCGCTTCGGCAGAACCGACTTGTCGCGTTGCAGCCGCAGCCAGTCGGCGACCTGGGCCGGCAGCGCCTGCCAGCGGTCCGGATCGGCGAGCATGCCGCGCACCTCGTCGGCGAGGTACGTCGACAGCGGAAACTTGCCGCCGCCGTAGGACGGCACCTTGGCGTCGCTGCCGGCCGCGTTGGAGACGAACGCCTCGTTGTCGCGGATCCCCTCGAAGCGCAGCACCTTCCCCGCGAAGATGAAGGTGTCGCCATGCGCAAGGGTCTCGAGGAAATATTCTTCGATCTTGCCGAGGACCGGTCCTCCCCGCGACACTACCCCACGGCCGGCGCGAACGTAGCGCACGGTCAGTTCGGGCGCTTCCACGATGGTTCCGACGTTGAGGCGGTACTGCTGGGCATAGCGCGGATGGCTGACCCGCCATCGCCCGTCCTTCGTCCTGCGGATGCGGGCAAAGCGCTCGTAGCTGCGCAGCGCGTAACCGCCGGTGGCGACGAAATCAACGACGCGCTCGAAAGTGTCGCGATCGAGCTGCGCGTAGGGAGCGGCGGTGCGCACTTCTTCAAAAAGCTCGTCGGCGTCGAACGGCGCCCCACAGGCGCTGCCCATCACATGCTGGGCGAGCACGTCGAGGGCTCCTTCCACTAGCGGCGGGGTGTCCTGTGCGCCGGCCGTGCTCGCCTCCAGCGCGGCGCGGCACTCCAGCACCTCGAACCGGTTCGCCGGCACGAGGATGGCGCGGCTCGGCTCGTCCATGCGGTGGTTGGCGCGGCCAATGCGCTGTGCCAGCCGGCTGGCGCCCTTCGGCGCGCCGACGTGAACGACGAGGTCGACATCGCCCCAGTCGATGCCGAGATCGAGGGTGGAAGTTGCCACGATGGCGCGCAAGGCGTTGCTCTCCATCGCCTTTTCGACGCGTCGACGCTGCGCGACGTCGAGCGAACCGTGGTGCAGGGCGATCGGCAGATTGTCGTCGTTAACGCGCCACAGTTCCTGAAAAAGCAGTTCTGCCTGGCTTCGCGTGTTGACGAACAGAAGTGTGGTCCTGTGCCGGCGGATGGCCTGGTAGACCTCCGGAATGGCATAGCGGGCCGAGTGGCCGGCCCATGGCACCCTGTCGTCGGAATCCAGAATGGTGATGATCGGCCGGGCGCCGCCCAGGACCGTGATCAGCTCGGCCATGTCGCCGGGCGGGTCCTGCGGAACCAGCCATCGCCGCAAAGCGTCCGGATCGGCGACGGTGGCCGACAAGCCGATCGTGCGCAGGCCGGGCACGAAGCGTCTCAGCCGCGCCAGGCCGAGCGCCAGAAGATGGCCGCGCTTGGAAGTCACCAGCGAGTGCAGTTCGTCCAGCACGACGAAGCGCAGGTCGGCGAAGAAGCGCCCTGCATCCGGCGAAGCGATCAGCAGCGCCAGCTGTTCGGGCGTGGTCAGCAGGATGTCCGGCGGCGCAAGCTTCTGGCGCTGCCGCTTGTGGGCGGGCGTGTCGCCCGTCCGCGTCTCGATGGTGAGAGGCAGGCCGATCTCGTCCACAGGCTTGCCGAGATTGCGCTCGATGTCGACGGCAAGCGCCTTTAGCGGCGAGATGTAGAGTGTGTGGACGCCGCAGTGGGTCTGACCGGGCTTGCGTTTTGGCCGCTCCGCCAGCTCCACCAGCGAGGGCAGGAAGCCGGCCAGCGTCTTGCCGGCGCCGGTCGGCGCTATCAATAGCACTGAATGGCCAGCCTGGGCGCTCGCAAGCAGGGCGAGCTGATGCGCGCGCGGCGCCCATCCGCGGTCGGCGAACCATTTCAGGAACGGTCGCGGCAGGGCGGCAGGCGTCGTTTCGGGTTTCAGTCGCGGCTTCTCGCTCACGCGCCAAGACCTAGCGCGCTGCTGTTACCGCGCCAAGCTAAATCTGGAACAAAACAGGATCAGGCGGATTTGATGGTCGGGATGCCGCTGACGTCGATATCGCGTTCGGCATGCCAGGTGTCGTGGGCGGCTTGCATTCGAACCCGTATGCCGGCGCGATCTCCGCTCCGAAAGCTACGGACCGCAACGCGCAGAATAATCACCTTCCACCAAGGTGTGAACCAACGCCTTACGCTGCCGCGACTGCGGTGGCCACCACGATCAGCCCTTCGATCGGCTCGCCGCGGTCCATGCGAATACGCTCCCTGGCTAGCGACAGCACCTGGAGCCCGTGCGCGGAGAGCGTTCTTCGGACATCGCGTTCCGAATGCGCATAACGACGCGAAGGCCGGAGCACATAGTCCTCCGTTCCGTCGTGGCTCTCGACGGAAAAGGCAAACAGCCCGCCTGGCGCAAGCATGGCGGCCGCCAGGGCGCCGACGCGCTCCAGCGCGCCCACATACATGAAAACGTCGGCGGCGGTGACGAGGTCGACGCGCTCCCGTTGCCATGCCATGGCCTGCAGGTCGGCTTTTTCCAGCCGGTCGTAGACGTTCTTCGACCGCGCCTTGCGCAGCATCTCGGCCGAAATATCATAGCCGTCCAGCCTTTGCGCGAGCGGCCGCAGGCGCTCGCCCATCAGGCCGGTGCCGCAACCGAGGTCGACGGCGTGGGAGAAGGTGCCTTCACGGCAGGCGTCGATCGCGGCGAACAGCAGTTCCGGTACGCGGTAGCCAAGCGTATCCACCAGCGCGTGGTCGAAGCGGTCGGCATACTGGTCGAACAGCGTTTCCACGAAAGCCCCGGGCGCGGCGCCCGAGGCAGGTTCGGCGCCGGCGAGTTCCAGCTTCAGGCCGGCGCCGGCGCGGTCGGCCGGATCGAGCCTTTGGGCGGTCCGCCAGGCCTGTATCGCAGCCGCGACGTTGCCCGCGACCTCGTAGAACTCGCCGAGCCGGAACCAACCCAGGCTCCACTGCGGCGCCAGTTCCAGCGCGCCCAGCATCACCTCGGCCGCTGCCGCGGGATCGTCCGAGGCAAACAGCATGTCGGCGTAGTCGGCGCGCCGATCGGCCAGCAGGTCGCCTGACGAGGTGTCAAAGGGCTTGGCCATAGCGCTGTCTCCGATCCTCTCCCGAAATAGGCGCGAGTCAGCAGGGTTTTCAACGGGCTTTTCATGCCTGCGGAAAGACCTATCTTCCGGCCATGCGTGCCCGCGACCTTCTCGTACCGCGCCCGGAAGGGCTTTTCTGTCCGCCGGGCGGCTTCTTCATCGATCCAGTGCGCCCTGTCGATCGGGCCCTGATCACCCACGGCCATTCCGACCATGCAAGGTCCGGCCACGCGCATGTGCTGGCGACGCGCCAGACGCTGGACATCATGGCGCTGCGCTACGGCGAAGCGTTCGCCGGCGCCACGCAGGCCGCAGCCCTCGGCGAGGTTCTGACCGTCAACGGCGTCGGCGTCAGTTTCCACCCGGCCGGCCATGTACTGGGCTCCGCGCAGATCGCAGTGGAGCATGGCGGCCTGCGCATCGTCGCCTCCGGCGACTACAAGCGCCGTCCCGACCCGACCTGCGCTGCCTTCGAGGTGGTGCCGTGCGACGTCTTCATCACCGAGGCGACATTCGGCCTTCCGGTGTTCCGCCATCCGGACGCCACCGAGGAGACCGGCCGCCTGCTGAAGTCGGCGGCGCAGTTTCCCGAGCGCGCGCATCTGGTAGGCGCCTATGCGTTGGGCAAGGCGCAGCGGGTCATGCGGCTACTGCGCGACGCGGGCTACGACCGGCCGATCTACATCCACGGCGCGTTGCAGAAGCTGAGCGCCTACTATCAGAGCCAGGGTGTGGAACTCGGCCGCCTTGAATCCGCCACCGTCGAGGGCGGCAGCAAGGGCGCGTTCGCCGGCGCCATCGTCGTCGGCCCGCCGTCGGCCTTCGCCGACCGCTGGGCACGCCGCTTTCCCGATCCTGTGTCGGCCTTCGCTTCTGGCTGGATGCGCATCCGCCAGCGGGCCCGGCAGCGCGGCGTCGAACTGCCGCTGATCATCTCCGACCATTCCGACTGGGACGAACTGACGGCCACCATCCGCGACACCGGCGCATCGGAGGTCTGGGTCACGCATGGCCGGGAAGAGGCGCTGGTTCGCTGGTGCGAACTCGCCGGCATCGCCGCGCGTCCCCTGCACCTGGTCGGCTACGAAGACGAGGGGGATTGATGGTTTCGAGCGCCGCGTTCCAGGTGCGGGCATGAACCGCTTCGCTGAACTCCTCGACCGGCTGGTGCTGACGCCGTCGCGCAACGGCAAGCTGAAGCTGCTGACGGACCATTTTGCCACCGTGGAGGATCCCGATCGCGGCCTGGCGCTCGCCGCCATCACCGGCGATCTCGACATAGCCGCGGTCAAGCCGGCGATGCTGCGAGCCCTGGTGATGGAGCGGATGGACCCTATCCTGTTCGGCTATTCCTACGACTATGTCGGCGATCTCGCCGAAACCGTCTCGTTGGTCTGGCCCGACGCCGATATTCGCCCCAATCGCGAACCCACGCTCGCCGAGGTGGTCGAGCGTCTGCAGGCGGCGAGCCGATCCGACGGTCCCAAAGTGCTTGCCCGTCTGCTTGACACGTCGGGCATCTCCGCGCGCTTCGCCATCATCAAGCTGGTCACGGGCGGTCTCAGGATCGGGGTTTCGGCGCGGCTTGCCAAGCAGGCGCTTGCCGACCTCGGCTCAGTCGACGTCGCCGAGATCGAGGAATTGTGGCACGGGTTGAGCTCACCCTATGCTGACCTGTTTGCCTGGCTGGAGAAGCGTGGCCCCAAGCCCGAGACGCGCGCGAAGGCGCTGTTCCGGCCTGTCATGCTCTCCCACCCGGTTGAGGCCGGCGACCTCGAAAAGCTCGACCCGGCCGACTATTCGGCCGAATGGAAATGGGACGGCATCCGCGTTCAGGCGGTGAGCGAAGGCGGCGTCCGACGGCTCTATTCGCGCACAGGCGATGACATTTCGGGCGCCTTCCCCGACTTAGTGGAGGCCATGAATTTCGACGCCGCGCTGGACGGCGAACTGCTCGTCGGGCAGCCCGTAGACGCCACCGGCACCTGTTCGGACCTGCAACAGCGGCTGAACCGCAAGTCCGTCTCGGCCAAGATGCAGGCGAAGTATCCGGCTTTCGTGCGTTGCTACGATCTGCTTCAGCATGACGGCGATGATCTGCGCGCGCTGCCCTTTCTCGACCGCCGCGTGCGGCTGGAGACCTTCGTCGCCACGCTCAACCCGGCCCGCTTCGACCTGTCGCCGATCGCCGCCTTCTCCGACTGGCAGGAAATCGACCGCATGCGGAAAAACCCGCCGCACCCGGTCATCGAAGGCGTGATGCTCAAGCGCAGGGACTCTCCCTACGCAGCCGGCCGCCCGAAGGGGCCGTGGTTCAAGTGGAAGCGCGACCCCTACACGGTGGACGCCGTGCTGATGTACGCCCAGCGCGGCCACGGCAAGCGCTCCAGCTTCTATTCGGACTACACGTTTGGCGTCTGGACGGGCGACGAAGCGTCTCCGGAGTTGGTGCCGGTGGGAAAGGCCTATTTCGGCTTCACCGATGAGGAACTGCGCCAGTTGGACAAGTATATCCGCGACAACACGATCGAGCGGTTCGGGCCGGTGCGCTCCGTCCGCGCGGACGCGAAGAACGGGCTGGTGCTGGAAGTCGCTTTCGAAGGGCTGAACCGCTCCACGCGCCACCGCTCGGGCGTGGCGATGCGCTTTCCGCGGATTTCGCGGCTGCGCTGGGACAAGCCGCCGGCCGAAGCGGACCGACTGGAAACGCTTCAGGCGATGCTGAAATAGCATCTTATCCCTGCGAAGCCGCGATTTCGGCCTTGGCTTCGCCGGCAGCGGTGCCCTTGCCGCCCGGCGCGCCGGCATTGGCCTGCGCGGCGCCTTCCGGCGGAACCGGTTCGGCCGGGCGCCGAATTATCGCCGCGGCATCCAGCACGATCGGGCTCAGCCCGCCTCCCCCGCCATCGACGAACTCGAAAAACTGGCGACGCATCCGCGGTTCCCAGAACTTGTTGATGTGCTCGGCAATTCCGGCGACGCCTTCCTCATGCGGCTTGGACTTGAAGAACGTGCCGATCTGGTTGGCCATCCGCACGATCTTCTCGCGCGGGTCGGCCCGGTGCTCTTCGTCATGCGACATGCTTGGCTATCCCTGAATTCACGCGCTCGGGGTGTGTAAAGACGTCGAAGTCGTCGCCGCGGACCAGTGCCACCAGCGCCATGCCGGCGGCATCGGCATTGCGGATCGCGAGAGCCGTGGGGGCCGAAACGGCGATGATCACCGGCGAACCGATCGCCGCGGTCTTCTGCACCATCTCAACCGATACGCGGCTGGTGACGACGACCGCGCCGGTCGAACCGTCGATGCGCCGCGTCGCCAACGCGCCCGCCAGTTTGTCGAGCGCATTATGGCGGCCGACATCCTCGCGCGCCGCCACGATCCCCTGCCCCGGCACATAGAAGCCGGCAGCATGCACGGCGCCGGTCTCCGAATGCAACGGCTGCAGCTTCGACAGCATCCTGACCGACTGGACGACATCGCCCGCCGTCAGCGTCAACGGCGCCTGTCCCACCGCGTCGACGGAGCGCATCGCCTCCTCGATCGACTCGATGCCGCAGAGACCGCAGCCGACCGGACCGGCAAGCCGGCGGCGCCGCGCCTCGAAACGCGTATTGGCCTTGTCCCGCAGACGGATCTGGATGTCGAAGCCGGTTCCAGCCTGCTCGACCGATATCTCCTCGATCTCTTCGGGCTGGTCGACGATTCCTTCGGTCAGCGTGAAGCCGAGCGCGAAATCCTCCAGGTCTGCGGGGGAGGCCATCATGACGGCATGCGTCGTGCCGCCATAGGAAAAGGCCACCGGCGTTTCCTCAGGCACCATCCGGTTGGCCGCAGCCGTGCCGGATGCGCGGCGCGCAAGCCGCGAAATCTGCGTGAGGGCGAGCGGCGTGGTCATTGCGGAAAAGCTCGGATACGCAATGCTTGGACACCCCCCTCTGGCCTGCCGGCCATCTCCCCCTCAAGGGGAGAGATCAGCTCTCGCGACGGCTTTCGCCAATCTTCAAAGATGAAGGAAGGGAGCGGCCGACAAAGCTGCTGATCTCCCCCCTTGAGGGGGAGATGGCCGGCAGGCCAGAGGGGGGTGCGAAGGAGCGGCGGCGTCAAGGTTCCGATCCTACTCCGCCGCCTCCAGGCGGCCCTCGATGCGACGCGAGCGGCGGGCGAGCGCATCATACTCTTCCTGCCAGGCGCTCGGGCCGTTGGACGGCGCGACCTGCACGGCGGTCACCTTGTATTCCGGGCAGTTGGTCGCCCAATCCGAAAAGTCCGTGGTGATGACGTTGGCCTGCGTGTCCGGATGGTGGAAGGTCGTGTAGACGACGCCCGGCGCGACCCGGTCCGTAATATCGGCACGTAGCGTCGTCTCGCCGGCCCGGCTCTTCAGGCGTACCCAGTCGCCCGAACGGATACCGCGCTGCTCGGCATCGTGCGGGTGGATTTCCAGTACGTCCTCGGCGTGCCACACGACATTTTCGGTCCGCCGCGTCTGCGCGCCGACATTGTACTGCGAGAGAATCCGCCCGGTGGTCAGAAGCAGCGGGAAGCGCGGGCCGGTCTTTTCGTCGGTCGCCACGTACTCGGTGCGGATGAACTTGCCCTTGCCGCGCACGAAGCCGTCGACATGCATGATCGGCGTGCCCTCGGGCGCCTTCTCGTTGCAGGGCCACTGCACCGAACCAATCTTCTCCAGGTAGTCGTAGGAGACCATGGCGAAGGACGGCGTCGTCATGGCGATCTCGTCCATGATCTGAGAGGGATGCTCGTAGGCCCAGTTGAGCCCCATCGCCTGGGCGAGCTTCTGCGTCACCTCCCAGTCGGCCAGGCCGTTCTTGGGCGCCATCACCTTTCGCACGCGGTTGATGCGCCGCTCGGCGTTGGTGAAGGTGCCGTCCTTTTCGAGGAAGGTAGAGCCGGGCAGGAAGACGTGGGCGTAGTTGGCCGTCTCGTTGAGGAAGAGGTCGTGCACCACGACACACTCCATCGCCTCCAGACCCGCCGAGAC
>JAEUMA010000120.1 GCA_016793565.1 Rhizobiaceae bacterium | reverse complement strand
CACGCGGGCTGGGGGCGGGGCGCACGCGCATCTTCTGGGCGGTGTTCGTGCCGATGACGGCGTCCGGCATCATCGGCGCGGCGCTGATCACCTTCGTCTTCGCGCTCGGCTTCTTCGTGACGCCAGCAATTCTTGGCGGCGGCCGCAGCGTCATGGTCGCCGAACTGGTTTATCTGCGTATATTCCAGAGTCCGGACTGGGGGCTGGGCGCCGCGATCAGCGTCGTGCTGGTGGTGATCGTCGCGGGTCTGATGGCGGCGCTTTATCGTTTCGTACGCCCCTCGCAGATGGCAGGCTGAGATGGTGACCTATCGCCCCGGTCCGTTCGCCCTTGCCTTCGCGGCGCTGGTCGCGCTGTTCCTGCTGATGCCGCTGCTCGCTGTGGTGCCGGTGTCGTTCACGCCGGCCCGTTTCCTTTCGATGCCGTCCGGCGAATGGTCGCTAAGGCACTATCAGTCGCTGGTGAGCGACCCGAAATGGTTGTCCGGTATCCTGCTGTCGATCCGGATTGGTGTGTTGAGCAGCGTGCTTGCGACACTTTTTGCCGTGACGTTCAGCCTCGGCATCTGGATGTTCCAGCCGCGTTTCAAGGCGTTGCTTGTCGGGTTCGTGCTTTTGCCGATGGTGGTACCGCCGGTGGTTTCGGCCATCACCATCTATTTCCTGCTCACGTCGCTATCGAAATTCAATTCCATCGTCGGCTATGACACATGGGTCGGCGTGGCCATGGCGCACGCAATCATGACGACGCCGTTCGCCGTCGTGCTCGTGCTGGTCGCTCTCACGCAGGTCGACCGACGCATCGACCTCGCCGCGCGCGGCATGGGCGCGTCGATCAGCGAGCGCGCGCTGAAGGTCATCCTGCCCAACATCAAGTTCGGCGTGATTTCCGCCGCGCTGATGGCTTTCATCCTGTCGTGGGAGGAGATCGGCGTCACGCTCTTCATCACCAGCGTTAACGCCATCACCCTGCCGCGGCTGATGTGGATGGGTTTGCGCGACAACATCGATCCTGCGATCGCGTCGCTCTCGGTCATCCTCATCGCCATCACGCTGGTAGTGCTCACGAGCAGAATGATTTTTCGCCGCGGATGACGGTAAGTGCGACGGTGGTGGCCGCCTCACAGGACGGAGGCGGCCGGGCTATACATTTCGTCAAAGGCTTGCGGCGCCCTTGATCGGTTCGCGCCAGCCCAGGCGACCAAGCGCCAGGCGGATCTCGCGAAGATCGTCTTCCCAGCCGTCGCAATCGTTCATAGGGCTTTCGGACGCGGCGCGCTGCAGCCCGCGCGCCTCGGATTCCAGTTCGAGCAATTGTTCAATCTTTCCGTCCGCCGAAAGCATCGGGTTCTGGACAATCTCCTGCGCCTGCATTGCCTTGTAGGTGACCATCTCGGGACACTCCGGTTGAACCACTGAAGAAACGTCACAAGGCGTTTCCGGGTTCCCGCGGCTTACCGTATCCCGCGCCAACAGCGTTGCGGAAATTCCGAACGGATTCACCTATATTGGCGTGGATCGGTTCGCGCCCGGCCCTTCAGCCGCGCGCCCAGGCAAGAGGAACCCCATGCAAAAGACCTTTCCCGTCACGCGCACCGAGCAGGAATGGCGACAGATGCTGACGCCGGAGCAGTTCGCTGTTATGCGGGCGCACGGCACCGAGCGGCCGGGAAGCTGCGCGCTCTTGCAGGAGAAGCGCCCCGGCACGTTCACTTGCGCTGGCTGCGATCAGCCGCTTTTCGTGGGCAAACGGAAATTCGAGAGCGGGACGGGCTGGCCGAGCTTCAACGAGCCGGTCGCAGGCGCGGTGGAAACCACCGTCGACCGCAGCTACGGCATGGTCCGCACCGAGGTTCACTGCGCCAATTGCGGAAGCCATCTGGGTCATGTGTTCGACGACGGGCCGCCGCCGACCTACCAGCGCTATTGCATCAACGGCGTCGCGCTGAACTTCATCGCCGACTGAACCGGGCGGTCCGTCAGCCGGCCGGCTCCGGTCCCGCGAGGCCGGCCGCGCGCGTGTCCAGCTTGGTCAGCGCCGCTTGCAGCTTTTCGCGCAGGCGGGCGGCTTTGGCGGCGTCGAGGCCGGACATGTCGAGTTGCAGCGAGAGCCCCTCGTCGATCTCGCTGATTACCGACTGCGGCTGGAAATCAGGGCGCACTTCCGCCACCAGATAGGGCACGACCGTCCTGCTGATGCCTTTCATGCTGATGGGTTCGCCCGCGCGCACCTCGACCATATCTTTGACGTTGGCATAGGTCTCGTAGCTCATGGCTATGCCGCCAGCGGGCGCAATGCTCTGCAGACGGGCCGCCAGGTTCGCCTCGGCGCCGATGATCGTATAGTCCATGCGATCCTCGCTGCCGAAATTGCCGACGTTGCAGTAACCGGTGTTGATGCCCATCCGGACCCTGAACGGGTTCTCGATGCCCTGTTCCCGCCACTTCACCTGAAGAATCTTCAGCCGTTCCTGCATGGCGATCGCCATGCGCAGGCAGGCGCGTGCGTCCTCGCGTGCTCCCAACGTCTGCGGATCGCCGAAGAAGGCGAGGATGGCGTCGCCGATATATTTGTCGACGGTGGCTCCGTGCGCGATCGCGATGTTGGACATCTCGGTCAGATATTCGTTGAGATGCGCGGTCAACTCTTCAGGTTGCATACGCTCCGTGGTGGCCGTGAAGTCGACGATGTCGGAGAAGAAGATGGTCAGCTTCTTGCGCTCCGCCGTGACCTTGACGTCACGCTCGCCGCTGAACACGCTCTTGTATATCTCCGGCGAAAGATACTTCGCGATCTTCAGCGAGACCGTGGCGAGGAAGTTGTTGGCGTCCTTCAACTCGGCATTGAGGCCGGCAAGCTCGCGGGCCTGCCGCCGCTGCATCACGATGAAGGCGATGCCGGTCGCCACGGCAACGGCGAAATAGGCGAACAGGTACCGGAAGCCGATCGTTTCCAGCGACAACGGCTGGGCGACGGAGACCGACTGGATGCCGCGCACGTCGCCGACCTTCCAGTCCCGCTTGGGACTGTCGGGATGCGTGTTGTGGCACGCCACGCACGGCGCGGTCATGCGGATCGGCGCGGCGATGCGCACGGTCGGGCTCCAGCCGCCCTGCGTCTCGCCGATCGCCTGCAACTGCGGATCGGCGCGGAACGTCTCGAGCGCGTGCTTCTGGAACGCGTCGAGCACGTGCGGCTCACGGCCTGCAAACGGATAATCCGACACGAAGTCGTAACGGACGCTGTTGTCGCGCGAACTGGTAAGCTTGCCGATCTCCAGCGAGAAGGTCGCCGGGATGGGAATCGCGCCCGGTATGTCGCGAAAGCGCTCGCTGGCGGTAATCCTGGTGTGCGGGTCGGCCTGGAGAACGCGGGCGACCACGTCGTTGGCATAGAGCCCGCGGATATCGTTGATGATCTTGCTGATCTCGGTGGCTTGCTGCCGGGACAGCTGGGCGGTCAGATCCCGCAAGTCGAGAATGACCGCGAGCGGCAGCGCCGCAAGCAGCATGACCACCAATATGATCGCCGGCCACGTGCGTCCGGACCGCTGCCGGCTGCGTGAACTGTCGCCGCTTGAATCTGAGCTAGCTTCGACGGCCATCGCCATCGCACCTCGATCTGGCCGGCTTGGTGTGGGCCATGCAGCCACTATAATCAATCTGCTGCAACGCAACAACACCGCACGTCACTGTGATCGGTCAGCGCGGCTCGACCCTCTCTTCGCTCGGTCCGCGACGAAGGAATTTCGTCGGCAAATCAAATGGTTGCGGTACTTGAAAAGACGTTCGTCCGAACCGGGAATCTGGACGGGTATAGATCAACATATATCATATTTCTATTTTAAATATTGGACCCATGGATAGTTTTATACAGGGCGATAACAACTTGGTAGGAAATCATTGGTGAAATCAGATTCACAACAAAAGGTGGCGGGTAAAATAATGTCAGTCTTGTTGTCAGATTTAAGATCAAAAGAGTTTATCAAAGAAGATAAGGCAACCTCCGCAGTAGAATTTGCCATCATTGCGCCGGTCTTCATCCTGGTGCTTTTCGGCCTTATCGCCTACGGTATCTACTTTGGCGCGAGCCACTCGGTTCAGCAGCTCGCGGCGGATGCCGCTCGAACCGCCGTAGCCGGGCTGAACGCCGAAGAGCGTGAGG
>JAEUMA010000110.1 GCA_016793565.1 Rhizobiaceae bacterium | reverse complement strand
TAGTGGCGGGCATCCGTGTAAATCGGCACGCCGTGCGTAGCTACCGGCTCGCCGATCAGCGCGGAGGCATGGCGCTGGAGCGCGCCGGCAAGCCTGTCCTGGCCCGGCAGTGGCTTCAGCGGATTGGCCAGCATCAGCTCGCGCACCTGGCAGTGGATTCCGGGCATCTCGCGCGCCGACGCATCGATGAAAGCGACCAGGTCGCGCGCCACCTGCGGGCCGTTCTCCTCGGGGATCATACGGCGGTCGACGCGCATGACGATCTTGTCCGGCACGACGTTTGTGTTGATGCCGCCGGAGATCAGCCCCACCACCAGCGAGGGAATGGTGATGCCCTCAACGGCCGAGCGCTGCTTGGCGAAGCCGGTCCTCAAGGCATAGAGGCGCGTCAGCAGGTGGTTGGTCGCCTCCAGCGCGTCCACGCCGGTCTCCGGTCGTGCCGCGTGGGCGGACTTTCCGCGCACCTCGACTTCGAGATGCAGACAGCCATTGTGCGCCGTCACCACGCCGTAGGATAGGCCGGCGCAGATGGCATAGTCCGGTTTGGTGATGCCCTGTTCGAGCAGAAGCAGCGGGCCGATGTCGCCGCCGACCTCCTCGTCATAGGTCAGGTGGATTTCCACAGTACCGCCCAGCTTCCCGCCGAGCGACTTCAACGCCAGCAGGGCATAGGCATAGCTGACGAAGTCCGACTTCGAGGTCGCGACGCCGCGCCCGTACATCCAGCCGTCGCGGATTTCGGCGCCATAGGGATCGAACGTCCAGCCTTCGCCGGGCGCCACGACGTCGCCATGGGCGTTGAGGGCGATGGTGGGACCGGGGCCGAAAGTGTGCCGCACGATCAGATTGGAGGCGCTGATCATGCCGACCTTGGCCACCAGTTCGGCGGGCACAGGATGGCGTTCCACGGTGAAGCCGAGCGCCTCGTAGAGCGCGGCCGCGCGGTCGGCATGCGGCTGGCAGTCTCCGGGCGGATTGTCGGAGGCGACTTTCACGAGTTCGGCCAGCATGCGGACCTGCTCGTCGCGACGCGCATCCACGAATTCCGTGATGCTTCGCGCCGCGGCATCTCCTCCATCCACGGCAACTGGCTTGGTGTTCATCCCATATCCTTCTTGAAATTTTCGATGAAGCTCAGCATGACGGCGGCTCCGGCGCGCATGTCGGCGGGCATGACGAATTCCAGCGGCGAATGGCTGACGCCCTCCCGGCAACGCACGAAGACCATGCCGATGCCGGTCAGCGCGCTCATCGCCATGCCGTCGTGCCCGGCGCCGCTCGGCAGCCGCAGCGGCTCAATCCCCTCGGCCCGCACGGCCGCTTCCAGCTGCTCGACGAAAGCCGGCGCGCAGGGGCAGGAGGCGAGGTTGAGGATCGTCTCCACCTTTGCAGCGACGCCGCGCCGTTCCGCGATCGCGCGCACTTCCTGTTCGATCTGCGCGAAGGCGGCCTCGCGGACGGCATCTTCCTGCGAGCGCAGATCGAGCGTCAGCGACACGCTGCCGGCGATGACGTTGATCAGACCGGGCTCGGCCCTGATCGTGCCAACCGTCCCGACCGTGTTTTCGTGCGAGCCGGCGATGCGCTCCACGGCAAGCGCGATTTCGCTGGCGGCCAGCACCGGGTCGCGGCGCATGGCCATGGGCACCGTGCCGGCGTGGTTCGGCGCGCCGGTGAGCGTGATCACCGCCCGCGTCTGGCCGCTGATCGCGCTGACCACGCCGACGGGAAGACCGGCTGCTTCCAGCACAGGCCCCTGTTCGATATGCAGTTCGACATAGCCGAGCACGTCCTCGCGCCGGTGGGCAGCCTTGCCGATCGCCGCCGGGTCGAGCCCGAAAGCCGTGAGCGCCTCCATCATCGGCCGACCGCCGGAATCGGCCGCGCGACGCAGATCGTCGCCATAGTCGCCGGTGATCGCACGGCTGCCGGCCAGCGTCGTGCGAAAGCGCGTGCCTTCCTCGTCGCCGAAAGCCACCACCTCGATGCCGAACGGAAGCCGCCGGCCGGCACCGTTAAGCACCGCGACGCAGTCGAGCGCCGTCAGTACTCCCAGCGGACCGTCGTATCGGCCGCCGTTCACCACGCTGTCCTGATGCGACC
>JAEUMA010000107.1 GCA_016793565.1 Rhizobiaceae bacterium | reverse complement strand
TACCCTTCGTCATGTTCGTCTCCAGAAGTGGGCGCTATTGCGCCGCGATGCCGAGCGCCGCGATCTCCGACGCGGCGACTTCCGGCAGTCCGTATTTCTCCAGGTGCCGCCCAATCAGCAGTTTCTGGATCTGGCTGGTCCCGTCGAAAACTTCGAACGGCTTGCAGTCGCGCATGAAGCGCTCGACCGGATAGGCTTTCGACAGTCCGTTGGCGCCCATGGCCTGCACGCATTCGGTGGTGACACGCATCGCGGTTTCGGTGCAGAGCAGCTTGGCCATCGCGGCCAGCGTGCTCGCCTCGCGGGTGCGCTCATGCTCCAGCGCGGTCATCGCCCGCTGCCAGATGGCGCGCGAGCCGGTCAGTCGCGCGGCGCAGTCGGCGAGCAGGAAGGCCAGCCCCTGGTGCTCGATGATCGGCTTGCCGAACTGGACGCGCTCCTTCGCGTAGTCGAGTGCACACTGCAAGGCGCCGGTGGCCGCACCCAAAGCCATGGCAGAGCAGTTCAGCCGCGCTTCGTCCAGCGTGGACATGGCGATCTTGAACCCACGGTTCTTTTCTCCGAGCATGCGGTCGGCCGGCACGAACACGTCCTCGAAGATCAGCTCCGTGGTCGGGCAGCCGCGCAGGCCGATCAGGTCTTCGTTGCGGCCGATAGTAAAACCTTCCGCGCCGCGCTCGACGATGAAGGCCGAAATGCCTTTGTTGCCGGCCTCGGGATCGGTCTTGGCGAAGACCGTGAACACGTCACCCACCCCGCCATTGGTGATCCACATCTTGCGGCCGCTGATGCGGTAGCCGCCGTCGACCGCCCTCGCCTGGGTAACGATGGACGCCGCGTCGGAGCCGGCGCCGGGCTCCGTCAGTACAAAACACGGGATGATCGCACCCGACGCAATGCCGGGCAGCAGCCACTTCTTCTGCTCGGCCGTGCCGAAATTCACCAGCGGCGTGACGGCGTCGCCGCAATTCGAGAAGATCAGCGCGAAGGACGGGCTGACACGCGCGATGACGTCGGAGATCAGCAGCGGGGTCACCATGTCGGGGCCGATGCCGCCATACTCCTCCGGCACCCACAGGCCGAACACGCCAAGGCCTGCCGCCTCGCGGTAGAGATCGCTCGGGAAGCGATCCGTCGCGTCGAGTTCGGCCGCGCGCGGGGCCACACGCTCATTGACGAAACGCTCGACCGTGGCGAGGATCTGCTTGCGGAAAGAAGTGTCCAAAGGCATGAAGGCAACCTGTCTTTCGTTTGACTGGCACCATAGGGTAGTTTGATTTTTTAAACAAGCGCCTTTATGACGGCACGAAAACGCGATAAATCGCGCCTTCAAGTCTATTAAACTCGACACCCATCCAACAAGGAGCATTCATGAAGATCGTCGTGCCGGTAAAGCGTGTTGTGGATTACAACGTGAAGATCCGTGTGAAGGGTGACGGTTCGGGTGTGGAGCTGGCGAATGTGAAGATGTCGATGAACCCGTTCGACGAGATTGCGGTGGAAGAGGCGATCCGGCTGAAGG
>JAEUMA010000098.1 GCA_016793565.1 Rhizobiaceae bacterium | reverse complement strand
CGGCCGAGGTGGTCAAGCCGAGCGAGCCGAGCGAAGCGGCCAAGGCGGCGGCTGCCGAGATTCAGAAGCAGATATCTGCGGCCCTGGGCAAGGAGAACGACGTCAAGGACGCCATCTCGATCGTCGCCACCACGGAAGGCGTGATGATCTCGGTCACCGACCAGTTGGATTTCGGCATGTTCGAGATCGGCTCGGCGCTTCCGCGCCGCGACCTCGTGCTGGCGATGGAGAAGATCGGCAAGGTCCTCGCCAGCCGGCAGGGGAAGATCCAGATCCGCGGCCACACCGACGGCCGGCCGTTCCGCAGCGAGGCCTATGACAACTGGCGGCTGTCTTCCTCGCGCGCTCAGTCGACCTACTACATGCTGGTGCGCGGCGGACTGGACGAAAAGCGCGTTACCGAAGTGGCCGGTCTCGCCGATCGCGCCTTGAAGGTGCCGGACGACCCCTATGCGGCCGCGAACCGGCGCATCGAGATTTTGCTGGACCTGCCGCAATGACGTTGCACGGCGTCAGGCTCGGTGGCGCGACGGCGGCCCTGGCGGCCGCCGCGATGCTTGCCGGGGCCGCGCTCGCCGGCCAGGACGAGGCCCTGGCGCCGTATCAGATGGTGCGGTCTCTGCAGATGGTACAGGACCGGATCGCGGCCGGCGACCACGCCGCCCTGCCGATGCAGCGCAAGCTGCTGGAGATGATCGATACGCGCGTCGACACCGCCGACCGCGAGGAATTCGCCGATCCGCGCAATTTCCGCTCGCTGCTGATCTACGCTATGAGCGGCGGCAATCCGCGAACGCTCGACCATGTCCTTGCGCGCCTTGACATGGACGATGAGGAAAAGCGCCTCGCTTCGGGCGTGCTGAATTATGTCAGCGGCAGGCCCAAGGCCGCCAAGACGGCGCTGGAGCCGATCGAACCGCTGAAGGCACATCTCGAGATCGGCGCCTTCGTCGCGCTGGTGAAGGGCGCCGTTTCGGCCAACGACGATGCCAGTTCGGCGGCCAAGGCGCTGGACCAGGCGATCCTGCTTGCGCCAGGAACGCTGGTGGAGGAGGCGGCGCTGCGCCGGCGCATCGGCATCGCCACAGAATTGCACGATGCGGGCCGCTTTCTCAGCGTTTGCGACCAGTATGTGCGGCGCTTCCTGCGTTCGCCCTATGCCAGCCAGTTTGCCGACGCCTTCGTCGCCGGCATCATCGCCATGCACGACAAGCTGGATCGCGCCAGGCTGACCGCCATCGTCGCCGGAATGGATCCCGAGCAGCAGAACGTGATCTATCTGCGCGTGGCGAGACAGGCGGCCATCGAAGGCAAGACCGACCTCTCGGCTTTCGCATCGGCGCAGCTGATGGCCGAATCGGCCAGGCAGACGCAGCCGAGCGACCCGCGCGCTTCGCTCTACAACAGCCTGGTGACCATCACTTCCGGCACCCGCGAGGAAATGCTGCCGAGGCTCAAGGCCATCGACAGGTCGCGCCTGTCGACCAACGACCGGCTGCTGCTCGACGCGGCCGAAGCCGTGGCGGCCGAACTCACCGCCGAACTGCCGCCATCGCCGCCCAAGCCCGCGGCTGCCACCCCGGTCGAAGCTGCGGGCACGCAGGCAGCGCCCGATGTTGAAGCGCACACCAACGACGACGCCGCTACGGAAGCCGGGGTCGAAGGCGCTGTCGACGAGGCCATCCCGGAATCGGATATCGCCGCCAGTCAGCCGGCTTCCCACGACGATCTCGCTCCTGTCGAGGAAACCGCACCGCACGCGCCCGCCGCGCAGGAGAGTGCCGCTGCCCCGGCGGAGGATGGTCCTGACGACCCGGTCGAGGAGAAACTCAGCGACGCGCGCGCCAAGCTGGAGGCGATCGACAAGTTGCTGGGAGATCCCAATCTATGACCAACGGCGTCGGCCAGGCCACCGCGTTGCAGTCCGCCAAGCAAAAGGGCTCGCCCGCGCATGGCGTGGCGAAGAAGGATAAGGACGCTCTCGGCTTCGGCAAAGCTCTTGAGGACGATCGCAAGGGCGCAAACAAGACACATGCCGTCCGGCAAGCGGCGGCCGGTCCCGCGCAGTCATTATGGAGCCGCGGTTCGGACTCGCTGGTCGCCAGGCTGGAAGCCGCCAGCCGGGACAACGGGCCCGCCGTGGAGGCGACGACTGCAACGCCCGTCGCGGAACAGCGCGCGGAGACGCTGCCCCTGCCGGAAGCCGCTGCGGTTGAATCTGCGCCAGTGCAGGGCGTAGAGACCAAACCCTTCTCCGGTGAGGACCCATCTCCCCCTGCGGAACTTCAGGCCAATGAGCAAATTCCTTTGCCGGACAAGGGGGAAAGCGTCGACATACCGAAGCCGCACGGGGAGCAAGCGGACGCAGCAGACTATGTCGAACCTGACCCGCTCGCGGACCTCAAGCGGGTGCTTCAGCCCTTAGCCGACGACGAACAGAGCGATCCGGTCATTTCTGGCCCGGAAGCAGAGACCTCCAAAAAGCCCGACGACAACGACAAGCCGGCGCAGCGAGCCGCCGACGCGCCACGGACGCACTTCCCCGAACCGCTGATCTATTTTGCCAACTATGCGTCCCCGCCGCGCATCCAGGTCAATGGCGAGGCCAAAGGCACCGAGCCGGCGGAACCCGCAATCCCCCCCCGCGCGACGCGGCCCATCAATGCCGGCCAGACGATTGCAGACGACAAGACGGCAAACGAACGCGGTGCCGTGCCGGCTCTCGCCGCAGCCACGGCAACGGCCGCGGCCGGCATGACCACGGCATCGTCCGGCAAGAATGCGCGACCCGCCGGGGATATCGTACAAAAACCTGTCGCGCCGCCTGCCTCGATGTCCGCCGCAAGCCGCGATACCGATCGGGCAGACGATACACGCGTCGACGACCGCAGATCGCCCGACCCGTCTTCGTCGCGGCCGAACACCCAGCCCCCTACGGCCGCTCCCGCTGCTGCGCCCTCGATCCCGGCCGGGACATCGAACGCCGGCAGCACCGAAGGCTTCGCGGGCCTCGCGCCCCGTGGCGGCAGCCGTGACGGCGGCGTCGACGATCGGCGGACAAACACCACCGGCGATCCCCGTCGACCCGAGCAGGCCAGCGTGGCCAAGGGCGTGACGGTCACGGCGGAACAGGCATTCGCTTCCCCCGTGGCGCCGCCCTTGAACCCGACGGTGACCGGGCTGACCGACGCCATCGCCGGCGCGCAGCCTCCGGCACGGGCGGCGCCCATCGCTCATACCCCGGCGGTTCAGCCACCTGGCGGAACTCAGACGCTGCAGATCCAGCTCAACCCGGCCGAACTCGGCATGGTGACAGCGCAGCTGAAGGTTACCGGCAGCCAGCTCAAGGTCGAACTCCAGGTCGAAAGCGCCGAAGCGTATCATCGCCTCACGCGCGACGGCGATGCCATCGTCGCCTCCCTGCGCAAGCATGGATACGAAATCGACTCCGTCACCGTTCTGCAGCCGCAGGCGGCCGTGGCGGGCGTGGTCCGCACGGATGCAACAGCGCAGACATCGGGATCGACGGCACGCGAGGGCGCGCAGTTTTCATCGGGTGAATCCGGCGCGGGCGGGCGCGGCGCATCCGGCCAATCCGCCGGACAGCAGGGCAGCGGCAACTTTGAAGGCAGGGATAGCCATGCGCAGAATGCGCCTGGCCGCGCTGGCGGCGATATTTTCATCTAGCCTCGTCTGGCACGCGTCGGCCGCCGCCAATGCCTGCGAGCCGGAGATCGTGCGCGCCTCGGCGCGCTACGGGATTCCGCTCGGCATTCTCTATGCCGTGGGACTCACGGAAACCGGGCGGAAAGGAAGCCTGCAGCCCAATGCCCTGAATATCGAGGGCCGCGCGGTATTTCCCAAATCGCGCACCGAGGCGATCGGCGATGTGATGCGGGCGCAGGCCAGGGGCGTGAAGCTGATCGATATCGGCTGCATGCAGATCAATCACTACTACCACGCCGAGCACTTTCGCGATCTCGACGAGTTCTTCGATCCGCGCCGCAATGTCGACTACGCCGCACGCTTCCTGCTGCGGCTCAAGGGCCGGCACGACACCTGGTCGATGGCGGTCGCCCGGTACCATGCCGGGCCGGACAACGATCCCGCGCAGAAGCGCTACATCTGCCGGGTGATCACGAACATGGTAGCGACAGGCTTCGGCAAATGGACCGAGCAGGCACGCGCCTTCTGCGGCTGACGGAGGTCTTTGTCGCAGACGGTGCGTCCCACCCCCTGATTGCCTCGGGTGGTTTTTCGCTCCCTAGATTCCACGGCCCAGAAATGGCGGTTAGTCAGCAATCCCCCCTTCGGGTTACCCATTTTCGCAGGGGTATTGATACTGATTCGGAGGCGGGCCGATGATAGTAATCGTGGATGAGAGGCATCTCGTAAAAGAGGGGTTTCATTCGCTTTTCGACCGCGAGGGTGTTGCCAGCGCGACCTTCGACCCCAATGAATTCAGCGAATGGGTCAGCACTGCCGCTGACGACGATGTCAAGTCCGTCCGTGCGTTTTTGATCGGCGATTGCCTCGATACGCATGTTTATCCCCGGAAAATCCGCGACCGGAGCGTCGCTCCGGTGATAGCGCTGAGCGAGCATAACTCGCTGGAGAACACGCTTCGGCTGTTCGAGTCCGGCGTCGACGATGTGGTGCGCAAGCCCGTTCACATCCGCGAACTGCTCGCCCGCATCTCCGCCATCAGCCGCCGGTCGCAGGAAGACACGTCCTTCTCGCAGATCGGACGCCTGCGCATCTTCGGCGACGGCCGCGATCCCGAGATTGACGGCAAGCCGCTGCCGCTGCCGCGCCGGGAACGCCGGATCCTGGAGTTCCTGTTCGCCAATACGGGCCGGCGGGTCACCAAGACCCAGGTCTTCAACGCCATCTACGGAATCTTCGACGAAGAGGTCGAGGAGAACGTGGTCGAAAGCCACATCAGCAAGCTGCGCAAGAAGCTGCGCGAGAAGCTCGGCTACGACCCGATCGAGTCCAAGCGCTTCCTCGGCTATCGCCTGGTCACTGCCTGAGGCATGCCCAGGCGGGCAGTCAGCCTCGCACAAGACAAATCGGCTAGCCTCATCACCTGCGGACCAGGAGCTGAGGAGTTGTATCGATGAGTCTCTACGGCATGATGCGGACCGGCGTCTCCGGCATGGCCGCCCAGGCCAACCGGCTTTCTTCGGTCGCCGACAACATCGCGAACTCCGGAACCACCGGTTACAAGCGCTCGCGAGCAGAATTCTCCTCCATGGTGCTTCCCAGCACGCAGGGCGCCTATAATTCCGGCGGTGTCACCACCACGATCATGAATTCGGTGTCGGCGCAGGGCGTGCTTCAGTACACGACCTCGGTGACCGACCTGGCCGTCAGCGGCAATGGTTTCTTCATCGTCCAGGACAGCAGCGGCACGCCGTTCCTGACCCGCGCCGGCGCCTTCGTGCCGGACGCGCAGGGCCGGCTCGTCAACGCCGCCGGCTATCAGCTGATGGGCTACAGCTACGACAGCGGCGTCCCGGCAGCCACCGCCAACGGCTTCGCCGGTCTCGTGCCCGTTACCATCACGCAGGAAGAGCTGACGGCGTCGCCCACCACGCAAGGTACGTTCTCGGCAAACCTGCCGGCCGACGCGGCGCCGGTGACGGACCTGCCCAGCGCCAACGCCGCGACGGCCACCTACTCGGCGAAATCGTCGATGGTGGCCTACGACAATCTCGGCTCCGAAGTCCTGCTCGACGTCTATTTCTCCAAGACGGCCAACCCCAACGAATGGGAAGTCACCATCTATCCGCAGGCCGGCGCCACGCCGGGCGTCGGCTTTCCCTATACGCCGGCCGCCCCGCTGGTCACGACCAACCTGACCTTCGATCCCGTCACCGGTGGCCTCGACACGGTGCTGCCCAGCCCTACCAGCCTCACGCTGAACATCCCCAACGGCGCCGCCATGACGCTGGACGTCTCCAAGCTGACCCAGCTCGCGACCGACTACACCCCCTTCGCCGCGAAGGTGGACGGCAACCCGCCGAGCGGCATCGAGCAGGTGGAGATCGGCGCCGACGGCACGGTCTACGCGCAATACGAGAACGGCTCGATCAAGGAACTCTACCGCATCCCGCTCGCCACCGTGGAAAGCCCTGACCGCCTGACCGTGATTTCCGGCAACGTCTTCCGCGAAAGCCCCGATTCCGGTTCGGTGCAGGTCGGCTTCGCAGGGGAAGGCGAGATGGGCACGGTGGTTTCCGGCGCTCTGGAGAACTCCAACGTCGATATCGCGGAGGAACTCACCAACATGATCGAATCGCAGCGCACCTACACCGCGAACTCCAAGGTGTTCCAGACCGGCGCCGATCTGATGGACATCCTCGTGAACCTCAAGCGCTAGCCTCTGAGGCGCCCGAAGCGGGATCATGTCGCTCAGCACAGCCCTCAACATTGCCCAGTCGGCGCTTCAGAGCACGTCGCGCCAGACGAGCATAGTGTCGCGCAACGTCGCGGATGCGCAGAATCCCGACTATTCGCGGCGAACGGCTGTCGTCGTCAGCACCGCGCCCGGCGCTCGCGTCGTCCAGATCCAGCGCGCCGCCAGCGAGGTCCTGTTCCGCCAGAACTTGTCGGCGCTGTCGTCCGCCGCGGGCCAGAAAGCCTTGTCGAGCGGTCTCGACAGGCTCGATATGTCCGTCAACGGGGTCGACAACTCCAACTCGGCGGCCGCCGCGATCGGCAAGCTGCAGGAGGCTATGCAGCTCTATTCGGCCACGCCGTCGAACAGGAACCTCGCCGACAACGCAGTCAATGCGGCGCGCGACGTGGTGCGGACCCTCAACGAGGGCACCCAGGCCATCCAGTCGTTCCGCGCCCAGAACGACGCCGAGATCGCCAACGCGGTCGATGATCTCAACAGCCTGCTCTCGCAGTTCGAGGACAACAACAAGCAGATCCAGAGCGGCACCCGCGCCGGCCGCGACGTATCAGACGCGCTCGACCGCCGCGATTCGCTGCTCAAGAAGATCGCCGAATATGTGCCGATCTCGACCTTCACGCGCGGCGACAACGACATGGTGATCACCACCAAGGACGGCACCATGCTGTTCGAAACGGTGCCGCGCTCGGTCACGTTCACGCCCACACCCGCATACGCCGCCGGCACGACCGGCAACCCCGTCTACATCGACGGCGTGCCGATCGTCGCGACGCCCGGTGCGGAATCCACCGCCTCCGGCAGGATTGCCGGCCTGGTCCAGTTGCGCGACGGCGTCGCAACCACCATGCAGGGCCAGCTCGACGAGGTCGCGCGCGGGCTGATTTCCGCTTTCGCCGAAAGCGACGCCAGCGGCGGACCGCTGCCCGATGCTCCCGGCCTGTTCACCTGGCCCGGAGCTCCGGCGATGCCGGCCGCCGGAACGCTGGTCAATGGTCTCGCGCGCTCCATCTCGGTCAACCCGCTGATGGACTCCAATGCCGGCGGCAATCCCGAGCTTCTGCGCGACGGCGGCGCCAACGGCGCCGGCTACGTCGCCAACAGCGCCGGCGCATCCTATTCCGAACTGCTGATCCAGTATGCCGACCGCCTCGAGACGCCGATCGCCTTCGATCCCGCCGCAGGCATCGGCAACAGCGCAAGCGTCAGCGCCTATTCGTCCAACTCGATCGGCTGGCTGCAGGGGCTGCGCAAGGATGCATCCAACGCCGTCGAAACGACCTCGGCGCTGGCAACGCGGTCGGCCGAGGCGCTGTCCAACGAAACGGGCGTCAACGTCGACAACGAACTGTCGCTGCTGCTCGATCTGGAACACACCTACGAGGCCTCCGCGCGGCTGATCAAGGCCGTGGACGACATGCTCGTCGCCCTGCTGGCGGCCGTGAGGTAGAGATGAAGACCTCCTTCGTTTCCTCTCCCTCCGTCTCGCAGGCGATGCGCTATTCCCTGCTGAAGGCGCAGGCGGAGCTCACAAAGGCGCAGAAGGAGGTCTCGACCGGCAAGGTCGCCGACATCGGCCTCGCGCTCGGCTCGCGCACAACGCAGGTCGTATCACTCAACCGCGACCTCGATCGTCTCAACGGTATCGTCGATTCCAACGGGTTGATCTCCTCGCGCCTCAAGGCGACCCAGAGTGCGCTCGGCCAGCTCGGCGACGCGGCGCAGACCTTCTTTTCGACGCTGACGGCCAATGCCAACGGCGACGCTGGCTCGGGCGTTGTGCTGACCGAATCCAAGGCGACGCTGGGCGCCTTCACCTCGGTCCTCAACACCGCCCTCAACGGCGAATATCTGTTCGCCGGCATCAACACCGACGTCCGTCCCGTCAACGACTACAACGCCGCCGGATCTCCCGCGAAGGCGGCGTTCGACGCCGCCTTCCAGTCGCATTTCGGCTTCACCCAGAACGACCCGGCAGCGGCCAACATCACGGCAGCCGACATGACCACTTTCCTGGACACGGTCCTAGAACCGCAGTTCATGGGGCCGGGCTGGCAGGGTACCTGGTCCAACGCCACCGACGACACCATCGTCAGCCGCGTCACGCTGAACGAGACGTTGAACACTTCTGTCAGCGCCAACGAGCAGGGCCTGCGCAAGCTCGCGATGGCCGCCTCAATGGTACAGGAACTCTTCTCGAGCAATGTCGGCCAGGCCGCGCTGACCGCGGTAGTGGACAAAGCGATCAAGCTTACCGGCGACGCTATCAGCGACGTGTCGAACCTGCAGGCCAAGACGGGTATAATCGAGAACCGCGTGAGCAACGCCAGCGCCAGGCTCAACACGCAGATCGACCTCTACGAGAAGCTCCAGATCGAACTGGAGGGCGTCGACCCCTACGAAGCCTCCACCCGGGTCTCCACCCTCCTCAGCCAGATCGAGACCACCTACGCTTTGACGGCTCGCCTCCAGCAGCTGAGCCTCGCCAAGTATCTCACATGACGTAACGGCGCTTCCACGGAGCCATCATGTACCAATTCTCCTACGCCGACATTCAGACCGACTCGATCGCGGATGCGAAGGATCGCGAGCGCCAGTTGCTGAGCCGCTCGATCGATATGCTGCTGTCGGCCCGCCAGCACGGCAACGAATCGCGCGAGGCGGTGGATGCGCTGCTCTTCATGAACCGCGTGTGGAGCACGCTGATGGAAGACCTGGCGAGCCCGGACAACGGTCTGCCCAAGGAACTGCGCGCCAACTTGATCTCGATCGGCCTGTGGCTGATGCGCGAGGCCGAGGAAGTGCGCCACGGCCGTTCGGACAATTTCGACGGCCTGATCGAGGTGTCCCAGATCATCCGCGACGGCATCAAATGAAGAGCACGCTGCGCCTGTCCCTGAAGCCTAACGAGAAAATCTACCTCAACGGCGCGGTCATCCGCGTCGACCGCAAGGTAACTATCGAGTTGATGAACGACGTCCAGTTCCTGCTCGAGAGCCATGTGCTACAGGCGCAGGACGCCTCCACGCCGCTGCGCCAGCTTTATTTCATCGTGCAGATCATGCTGATGTCGCCGGGCGAAGTGGAGCAGGCGCGGGCGATGTTCCGCGCTTCCCTGTCGATGTTGCTGGCTACCTTCGAAGACAAGCAACTCCTGGCCGAGCTGAAGCAGGTCGACCGGCTCGTGGCCGAGGAGAAGCTGTACGAGGCCCTGAAGACCATCCGAGGCCTCTACGCGGCGGAAGCGCGCGTGCTGACGGCGGGCGGCCTGGCGCGTGAAACCCGGGAAGAACTGGCGGCGAGCGCATGAGCATGGAAATCTCCTACAAGAAAGACCTGCCTGCCGGTTACACGCCGCAGACGAACGCGCAGAAGACGGCGGTGGACTACCAGTCGTTCCTGCGGCTACTGGTGGCCCAGATGAAGAACCAGGATCCGACCAACCCGATGGACTCCACCCAGTACGTCGCCCAGTTGGCGTCGTTCTCGCAGGTCGAGCAGTCGGTGCAGATCAACGGCAAGCTCGACCAGCTGCTGCAGAGCTCGGCGCTGTCACAGGCCGACGACCTGATCGGTAACCAGATCACCTCGGCCGACGGCAAGACCACGGGCATCGTCTCGGAGGTCCGGCTCACTGCGACCGGGCTGGTCGCCGTGCTGCAGGGCGGCGGCGAGGTCACCGTGACAACCGGCGTTACGGTGCGCGCGCCGACCACCACCACCACGGGCTGAGCGGCATGAACGAGGCAGACGCGCTCGACATCGTCCAGTACGCCATCTGGACGGTGCTGACGGCGTCGGGTCCGGCGGTGGCCGCCGCCATGCTGGTCGGTGTCGGCATCGCGCTGGTGCAGGCGCTGACGCAAATCCAGGAAATCACGCTGACCTTCGTCCCGAAGATCGTCGCCATCCTTCTGGTGGTGGCTTTCACAGGCCCGTTCATCGGAGCCCAGATCTCCTCCTTCACCAACGTCATATTCGAACGCATCGAACACGGCTTCTGAGCCGCCCTCATCCTCGCGCAAGCTTCGCCGCCTAGGTTGGGCGCCGGCCGTGCTGTGGCCGCGACTTTTTGCGTGGACCGAATGGCGATCAGTGAGACCGCACGGCAGACGGTGATCCCGAAGGACGGGCGCGATATCTTCTTCGCGCTCGGCATCGTGCTCATCCTGGCCGTGCTGTTCCTGCCGATCCCGGCGTTTATGATCGACATCGGCCTGGCCTTCTCTATTGCGCTGTCGGTGCTGATCCTGATGGTCGCGCTGTGGATCCAGCGGCCGCTCGACTTCTCGTCGTTCCCGACCATTCTGCTGATTGCCACCATGCTGCGGCTGTCGCTTAACATCGCCACGACGCGCATGATCCTGTCGCACGGCAACGAGGGAACCCACGCCGCCGGCTACGTCATCAGCGGCTTCTCCAAGCTGGTGATGAGCGGCGACTTCGTGATCGGCCTGATCGTCTTTCTGATTCTGGTGATCGTGAACTTTATCGTCATCACCAAGGGCGCCACGCGCATCGCCGAAGTCGGCGCACGCTTCACTCTGGATGCCATTCCCGGCAAGCAGATGTCGATCGACGCCGACCTGTCCGCTGGCGTCATCGACGACAAGACCGCACAGTTGCGCAGGCGCGAACTGGAAGAGGAAAGCTCTTTCTTCGGCTCCATGGACGGCGCCTCGAAGTTCGTGCGCGGCGACGCCATCGCCGGCCTCATCATCACCGCCATCAACATCGTCGGCGGCATCACGATCGGCTTCTTCCGCCATAGCATGGACATGGGCGAAGCCGCCGACGTGTTCATCAAGCTGTCTGTGGGCGACGGCCTGGTGACCCAGATCCCGGCCCTGATCGTGTCACTGGCGGCAGGTCTGCTGGTTTCCAAGGGCGGCACGCGTGGCTCCGCCGACAAAGCGGTGTTCGGCCAGCTCGGCGCCTACCCCCGCGCCCTCTATGTCGCGGCGGGTCTGCTTCTCCTGCTTTCGTTCATGCCGGGCCTGCCGATGCTGCCCTTC
>JAEUMA010000082.1 GCA_016793565.1 Rhizobiaceae bacterium | reverse complement strand
AGCCATGCTCCATCAGGTCTTTGACGCAGGCCCGGCCGACCTTGCCACTTCCTCCGGTTACGATGATCATCGTCTGTCCTTGCCGTTTTTGTTGCCGCAGCTTCATAGGCGCTGAGGGGAAGGTTCGCAATCGTGCCGCGTTGCGCCAGTCGCGGGAACGGCCGGCTTGCGGAAATTCCGGCAGGGCATATCCTCAGCCGTCCCGAAGAGCACGCAGCGCGTTGGCGATGACGGCGACATCAATCCCTTCCTGCAGAAAGGCGCCGGCGACCGGATTGATAAGACCGAAAGCGGCGGCGACCATGGCAACGCCGGAAAGCGCTAGTCCCACCAGGATGCTCTGCCTGGCTATTCGGCGCGTGCGCCGTGCGATACGGACCGCGTCGGCGACCGGCCTTATGCGATTGCCCACGACCACAACGTCGGAGGCCTGCGTCGCGGCGGTCGCACCGCGCGGGCTGACGGCCACGCCGACGCCGGCGCTCGCCAGCGCCGGCGCATCGTTGATACCGTCGCCCACCATCATCGTTGGCCCGAGGCGCCCTTCCTCCGCCACGCTGGCCAGCTTGTCGGCCGGGCTGGCGTCCGCGACGAAGCCGTCCATGCCGAGGAGTTGCGCCACCCTCGCCGCCGAAACCCTGTCATCGCCGGTGAGCAGCAACAGGCGCTCGAGCCCCATCGCCCGCAGATCGCGCACCACTTCAGGCGCTTCGGGGCGAATGGCATCGCCGAAGACGAAGACGGCCGAAAGCCGGCCGTCCAGCGCCACGAAAACCCGCAGCACGGGCTGGCCGTCATAGCGGCGATTGCAACTGTCTGCCCAGAGCGGCAGTGGTTCGCCGCCGAGCACGATTTGCCTCGAACCGGCTTTCACGGCGATGCCGTCCACCGTGCCTTCCAAGCCGGCTCCCCGGTATTCCCGCACCTGTTCCGGGGCCGAGAGATCGAGACCGGAGCGGCGCGCGCCAGCGACGATGTATTCGGCCAGCACGTGATGCGAGGCCGTCTCCAGCGAGGCCAGCAAGCGCAGTGCATGGATCTGATCGACGCCCGGAGCGACCTCGGCGTCGACGAGGTCCGCGCCGCCATTGGTGAGCGTGCCGGTCTTGTCGAAGATGGCGATCCGCGCCTGGGCCAGCGCTTCGAGCGGCGCGCTGCCCTTCATCAGGATGCCCTGCCGGGCAGCGCGGGAGACGCCACCGATGAAGGCGACGGGCGCGGCGAGAATGAGAGGGCAAGGCGTCGCCACCACCAGCACAGCCAGCGCCCTCAGCGGATCGCCGGACAGATACCAGGCAAGTCCCGCCAGCGCGAGCGTGACCGGCAGCATCAACAGCGCATACCGGTCCGCCATCCGGATGAAAGGCGCCTTCGCCGTATGGGCGGCGGCCACCATACGCACGATGCCGGCATAAGTGCTTTGCTCGGCGCTGGCGTCTGCGCGCATGCGGAAGGCGTCGCCGGCATTGACCGTGCCGCTGCGCAGGCCCTCGCCGGCCTCCCGCAGGACCGGCAGCGGTTCGCCGGTCACCGCCGATTCGTCGATCGATGCGGTATCGTCCAGCAGCGTGCCGTCCACGGGCAGAAGATCGCCGGCGCGCACCAGCAATT
>JAEUMA010000074.1 GCA_016793565.1 Rhizobiaceae bacterium | reverse complement strand
AGCCGTCGTCCCAGGCATAGGTCTGGCCCTCCGGCGCCTGCACCGCCTGCCAGTTCTCGTCGCCCTTGAAGACGTCGGCATATTTGCGCGAGAAGAGCTCGCGCGTGACGTTCTCGGCGATGAACTGGTCGATCTCCTGGCTGGTCGGCCATATATCGCGCAGGTAGACCGGCCTGCCGTCGCTGCCTTCGCCGATCGGCTCCTTGGTGAGGTCCTTGGTGACGGTGCCCGCCAGCGCGTGTGCAACGACCAGCGGCGGCGAGGCGAGATAGTTCGCTTGAACATCGGGCGACACGCGCCCTTCGAAGTTGCGGTTGCCCGACAGCACGGCCGCCGCGATCAGCGCCTTGTCGTTGATGGTCTTGGAGATCGGCGCCGGCAGCGGGCCGGAATTGCCGATGCAGGTGGTGCAGCCGAAGCCGACCAGGTTGAAGCCGATCTGGTCGAGCTCCTTCTGCAGCCCGGACTTTTCCAGGTATTCGGCCACGACCTGGCTGCCCGGGGCGAGCGAGGTCTTGACCCAGGGCTTCTGCTTCAGGCCTAGCCGGTTGGCGTTGCGGGCGAGCAGCCCGGCGCCGATCAGCACGCTCGGGTTGGAGGTGTTGGTGCACGACGTGATCGCGGCGATCACCACGTCGCCGTGGCCGAGGTCGTAGTCGGCGCCCTCGACCGCGTAGCGCTTGTCCTGCTCGACGGTCTTCTTGTACTCGCCCTCCAGCGACTTGGCGAAGCCGGAGGCGATGCCTTCCAACGGGATACGGCCTTCCGGCCGCTTCGGCCCGGCCATCGACGGCACCACGCTGTCCAGATCGAGTTCCAGCAGGTCGGTGAAGACGGGATCGGCCGAGCCGTCGGCACGCCACATCCCCTGGGCCTTCGAATAGGCCTCGACCAGTGCGATGCGGGTCTCCTCGCGGCCGGACATGGTCAGGTAGCGCACCGTCTCGGAATCGACCGGGAAGAAGCCGCAGGTGGCGCCGTATTCCGGCGCCATGTTGCCGATGGTGGCGCGGTCGGCCAGCGTCATGTTCGACAGGCCCGAGCCGAAAAACTCCACGAACTTGCCGACCACGCCCTTCTTGCGCAGCATCTGGGTCACGGTCAGCACCAGGTCGGTCGCCGTCACGCCCTCCTTCAGCTTGCCGGTCAGGCGGAAGCCGATCACTTCGGGCAGCAGCATGGAGACCGGCTGCCCGAGCATGGCCGCCTCTGCCTCGATGCCGCCGACGCCCCAGCCCAGCACGCCCAGGCCGTTGATCATGGTGGTGTGCGAATCGGTGCCGACGCAGGTGTCGGGATAGGCTACCGTCTCGCCGTCGCTCTTGGCCGTCCACACCACCTGACCGAGATATTCGAGGTTGACCTGGTGGCAGATGCCGGTGCCGGGCGGCACCACGCGGAAGTTGCGGAAGGCCTGCTGGCCCCATTTCAGGAAGCGGTAGCGCTCCTGGTTGCGCTCATATTCCAGCTCGACGTTGCGCGCGAAGGCCATCGGCGTGCCGAACTCGTCGACGATCACCGAATGGTCGATGACGAGGTCGACCGGAACCAGCGGATTGATTTTCTGCGGGTCGCCGCCGAGCGAGGCGATGCCGTCGCGCATCGCCGCCAGGTCGACCACGGCCGGAACGCCGGTGAAGTCCTGCATCAGCACGCGGGCCGGCCGATAGGCGATCTCCACGCCCGCCGCACCCTTGTCGGTCAGCCATGCGGCGACCGACTTGATGCTCTCGGCCGTAACCGAGCGGCCATCCTCGTTGCGCAGCAGGTTCTCCAGCAGAACCTTCATGGAGTAGGGCAGCTGCGAGACGCCGGTCAGGCCGTTCTTTTCGGCTTCGGGGATGCTGAAGTAGGTGTATTCGGTGCTCCCTACGGAGAGGGTCCGGCGGCATTTGAAACTGTCGAGAGATTTGGACACGGACGATTCCCATCGGTCTGGTGCCTGGGAA
Organism: Rhizobiaceae bacterium; assembly: GCA_016793565.1. Classification (GTDB taxonomy): domain Bacteria; phylum Pseudomonadota; class Alphaproteobacteria; order Rhizobiales; family Rhizobiaceae; genus JAEUMA01. The sequence continues at coordinate 2,931 of JAEUMA010000074.1, read as the reverse complement.
CGGACGCCTCGGCATGCGGGAATCACGCGCAAAGGTGCGGGTACGGCCATTTCCGCTGTCCGCTCCCGAGCGCGCCCCGGCGGATGACGAAGCGCGCTGGTCCGGCACAAATTTGCTTGCCGTGCCGACCGCTGGCACGGTTGCTGGCGGTATAGAGAATTTCGTAGAAGGATTCCAGACTGGACGAAGGGCTAATTTGCTGCGCTGCGGAAGCGCCCGCGCCAAGGCCTCCAGAACCGGGGTGCGCATGCGGCTGATCGCCGAAAATCTCAGCGGCGAACGCGGCGGCGAGATCGTCTTCTCCGGGATCGGCTTCGCGCTGGACCCCGGCCGGGCACTGATCGTGACCGGTCCGAACGGCAGCGGCAAATCGACACTGCTGCGCGTTCTGGCCGGCCTGCTGCCAGCCGCCGTGGGCAGGGCCCGTATCGAGGATGGCGGCGAAGCCTATCCCACCGTCGCCTCCGCGTCGCACTGGCTCGGCCACGCCAACGGCATGAAGACCGTGCTCAGCGTCGCCGACAATCTGCGCTTCTGGCGGGATTTCCTGGGCAGCGCACGCATGGACGCCGACGCAGCGCTGGAGGCCGTCGGCCTTGCCGGCATCGGCGGCATCCCGTTCGGGTCGCTGTCGACCGGCCAGCGACGGCGCGTCGCCATGGCGAGGCTGTTGGTCGCGCACCGACCGCTCTGGCTGCTCGACGAACCGACCGCCGGCCTCGATCGCGCGTCAGAAGAGCGCTTCGCCGCCCTCATGCAGGAACATCTGGCTGAAGGCGGCATGATCGTGGCGGCGACACACCTGCCGCTCGGACTGCAGACGACGAGCGAATTGCGGCTCGGCGAGGCCCAGGCGCCATGCTAGCGCTGTTCCGCCGCGACTTTCTGCTCGGCCTGCGCGCTGGCGGCGGCGCCTTGACCGGCCTGGTCTTCTACCTGGCCGTCGTCGCCGTGATGCCCTTCGCGGTGGGGCCGGACCTCAACCTTCTGGCGCGGATCGGGCCGGCGGTGCTGTGGATCGGCGCGCTGCTGGCGGCGCTGCTCGGCCTCGACCGCCTTTTTCAGGCCGATCGCGAGGACGGCTCCCTCGACCTTCTCCTGATCGAGGCCGACCGCCATATGGCGGCGCTGACGGTGTTCACCAAATGCGCCGCGCACTGGTGCGCCTCGGTTCTGCCGCTGGTGCTGGCCGCGCCCCTGCTCGGCCTGTTCCTCAACATGGAGCCGGCCGGAATCTTCGGCACCACGGCGGCGTTGGCTGCCGGCACGCCGGCCATCGTCTTCGTCGGCGCGGCCGGCGCGGCGGTCGCCGTGGCGCTGCCGCGAGGCGGCGTTCTGGTGTCGGTGCTGATCCTGCCGCTGGCGATTCCCGTGCTCATCTTCGGCGTGTCGGCGAGCTACGCGGCGGTGGCCGATCCCGACCCGTTCCTGCCGCCCTTCCTCATCCTGTGCGGCATCACGCTTTTCCTGGCCGTCGTCGGCCCGGTGGCGGCCGCGCTGGCCTTGCGCGGCGGCACGGACTGAACGTCGCGCGGATTCCGTAACGTTCAATTCTCCCGGCGCGTGCATTGGTCCGATTGCGGCCCGCGGGACGGGAGTCTATGTAACCGGCATGAGCGAAACGGGCGTTCCGGCCAGAAACCTGGCACTTCTCGGCAATCCGACGCGCTTCCTCGCGCTTGCGGGTACGCTGGTGCCGTTGCTCGCCGGTGCGACGGTGATAGTCGGAGTGGTCGGGCTCTTTCTCGCCTTCACGGCGCCTGAGGACTACCAGCAGGGCATCACCGTCCGCATCATGTACATCCACGTGCCTTTCGCCTGGCTGTCGATGTTCTGCTACACGCTGATGGCGGTCTCGGCGCTCGGCACGCTGGTCTGGCGGCATCCGCTGGCCGACGTGGCCCTGAAGGCCGCGGCACCCATCGGCGCCGTCTTCACGGCGCTGGCGCTGGTCACCGGCTCGGTGTGGGGCAAGCCGATGTGGGGTACGTGGTGGGTGTGGGACGCCCGGCTGACCTCGGTTTTCGTGCTGTTCCTGATGTATCTCGGCCTGATCGCGCTGACGCGGGCGTTCGACGATCCCTCGCGATCGGCCCGCGCGGCCGCCGTGATGACGCTGGTCGGCTTCATCAACATCCCGATCATCAAATTCTCGGTCGAATGGTGGAACACGCTCCATCAGCCCGCCTCCGTCCTGCGGATGGGCGGGCCGACCATCGACCCTTCCATGCTGTGGCCTCTGCTGGTGATGGCCGCGGCCATGACGCTCTTGTTCCTGACGCTGCATGTCGCGGCCATGCGCACGGAAGTTCTGCGCCGCCGCGTCAGCGTGCTGCAGCGGATGGCTGCGCGCCAGGCCGAGCATGCCGCCGGGAGGGCCGCCCGTTGAGCGCGCACGCCGCCTACGTCACCGCCGCCTATGCGCTGTCGGCGGCGGGCATCGCCGCGCTGATCGGCTGGGTTTGGCTGGACTACCGGGGCCGCAAGCGCGACCTGGCCATGCTTGTCGCCGCCGGTATCCGGCGGCGGTCGGAGCGCGCCCGGGACGGCACCGCGTGAGCCTGCCGGACGAGACCTCGCGAGCGCCGCGCCGGCTTTTCGTGCTGCTGCCGCTGGCCGCCTTCCTGGCGCTGGCGGCGCTGTTTCTGGTGCAGCTTCTCTCCGGGCGCGACGCGGCGACCATCCCTTCCGCGCTGATCGGTGCGCCGGCGCCAGCCACCCAACTGCCGCCGCTTCCGGAAAGCGACCTGCCCGGACTGGACACCGCCAAGCTCGTTGGCAAAGTCACGCTGGTCAACGTCTGGGCGTCGTGGTGCGCGCCCTGTCGCGAGGAACATCCGGTTCTGATGGCGCTTTCGGGCGACCGGCGCTTCGACATCGCCGGGATGAACTACAAGGACAAGCCGGAGAATGCGCTCGGCTTCCTGCGCG
>JAEUMA010000073.1 GCA_016793565.1 Rhizobiaceae bacterium | reverse complement strand
CAGTTGCGGACGCTGTCTGTCAAGCCATATTTCACGGCCTGACGCTCGAGATTGTCGAGCAGGAAGCGGTCGGCCTCGTGCGGGCCGACGATTTCGACGCCGAGCAATTCCTTCAGTTCCATGGCCCCTCCGGCATGGTCGATATGCCCGTGGGTGAGCCAGATCGCGCCGGTCCGGATATCGTTCTGCTTCAGCGCCTCGACGATGCGCTCGACATCACCGCCCGGGTCGACGACCACGCCGGACCGGTCGTCCATGTCGAACAGTATGGTGCAGTTCTGCTGGAAGGCCGTGACGGGAATTATGCCGGCATTGAGCTGACCCATGGGGGAGCTTCCTTCTGATGTATCTCCCCCAATAATCCGCAGTTCCGCAGCCCGTCTACCCTGTCCGGCGGAACTGCTCCCAACATGAAATCCTCGTCCTTCGCCAACGCTCAGCGCTTGTTCATGGCCCCCATGATCGCGCCGACGATGCCGGTCAGGATCGCGCCGCCACCAGCACCACCCACGACATCTCCGAGCAGGCCTCCGAGAGCGTTGGCCGTCGCTGGGTCGCCGAGCAGATTGCCCAGAATGGCGCCACCGCCCAGACCGCCGACCGCGCCGCTGATGATCTTCACGACCTGGCTGATCGGCACCTGCTTGAGCGCCGCGCCGACAGCCTGGCCGCCGGCGATGCCGGCGATAACCTGGATGATGATGGGCATCAGCTGTTCCATGACATTTCCCTCCCTCGTACGGTCGCAGGATCGCGCCGCCCGTCAATGAGGACGCGGAAATGCATCAAAGTCAAACGATGCCCTAAAAAAAGGCGGCCTCCTCGGCCGCCTTCGTCTCGAAGTTGCGAAAGGCGATTATTCCGCCGCGATCGCCTGCTTGGGCTGAACCGCCGCCGAATAGTCGTTCATCAGTGTCTTGGCGATCTCGCCAACCTGGAACCGATATGGCCCGATCTCGGACACCGGTGTGACCTCAGCGGCCGTACCGGTCAGGAAGCACTGCTCGAAGCCTTCGAGTTCCTCGGGCAGAATGGCGCGCTCGATCACCTCCAGGCCACGGTCCTTGGCCAGGTCGATGACGGTGCGGCGGGTGATGCCGTCGAGGAAGCAGTCGGGCTTCGGCGTATGCACCTTGCCATCCTTGACGAAGAAGATGTTGGCGCCCGTCGCCTCCGCCACCTGGCCCCGCCAGTCCAGCATCATGGCGTCGGCGTAGCCCTTGGCCTCGGCTGCGTGCTTGGACAGCGTGCAGATCATGTAGAGGCCGGCTGCCTTGGCCTTGGAGGGCGCAGTGCGCGGGTCGGGCCGGCGCCACTCCGCCATGTCGAGACGGATGCCCTTCAGCTTCTGCGCTGGGTCGAAATAGCTCGGCCACTGCCAGATCGCGATAGCGCAGTTGATCCGGTTGGCCTGCGCGGCCACGCCCATCTGCTCGCTGCCGCGCCACGCGATCGGTCGGACATAGGCGTCTGCAAAACCCTGCTTCTGCAGCAGCGTACGGCAGGCGGCGTCGATCTCGGTGACGCTGAAGGGAATGCGGAAGCCGAGAATTTCCGCTGAATCGTGCAGCCGCTGCGTATGCTCGGTCAGCTTGAAGATCTCGCCGCCATAGGCGCGCTCACCCTCGAATACGGCGCTGGCATAGTGCAGCCCGTGCGTCAGAACGTGAATTTTGGCGTCGGCCCATTTGACGAACTCCCCGTTCATCCAGATGTAGCCGTCGAGTTGATCGAAGGGAACGGATGCCATAGTAACCTCCCGCGGACCGTAGGCCCGCATCTCGTTGAATTGCGCAGCGCATTTTCAGCTGCCGCAAGCGTAAGCGGTTTGTGCGCGGTAGACAATTCGATGGAAACTGCGAAAAACGTCTTCCCGCCATGCCTTTTCGTTCGCCATCGAGCGAAAAGCTTGGCAAAAATTACCAGCCGGCCAAAAATATGTCAACAGTGCTGACATAAATTTATCGCCGACCGGAAGGACTCCATGGCAGAACGCAACGCTCAAGCCGTCAAGCCCATCCGCACCGCGCTGACCGGTGACGACGGTGTCGACCTGACGCTGATCGAATTGCTCTTCTTCGCCTATCGCGACTTCACCTCCGACCCCGACCAGATCCTGGCCGAATACGGCTTCGGCCGCGCGCACCACCGCATCCTGCATTTCGTAAACCGAATGCCGGGCCTGACCGTTGCCGAACTGCTGGATGTGCTCCAGATCACCAAGCAGAGCTTGGCGCGAGTGCTCAAGCAACTTATCGACACGGAGCATGTCGTCCAGGTAACCGGCATTCGCGATCGCCGCCAGCGGGAACTCTATCCGACCGCGAAGGGGCGTGCGCTCGCGCTGGCCCTCGCGCGGCCACAGTCGCGCCGTATCCACGCGGCGCTGGAAGCTGCGGGGGCAGGTACGCGCGCGGATGTCGAGCGCTTTTTGAAGGCGATGGTGAACCCGGAACTGCGCGCACAGATCGACAATCTGCCCGGACCCGGACTGGAGCGAAGCGATGGAGACGCATGAGAAGGCTGACAATGGCGGCGTGCCCGGCGACGACGCGCCGCATCTTCTGGTCGTCGACGACGACACCCGCATCCGCAAACTGCTGAAGCAATATCTCAGCGAGAACGGCTTCCGGGTGACGGTTGCCGGCGCGGCCGCCGAGGCCCGCCGCAAGCTGGTCGGCCTCGACTTCGACCTCATCGTCCTCGATGTGATGATGCCGGGTGAGAACGGCGTCGAACTGACCCGCACGCTGCGCGAGGGAAACGGCGTGCCGATCTTGATGCTGACGGCGCTGTCAGAGACCGACAACCGCATCGCCGGGTTGGAGGCAGGCGCGGACGACTATCTGCCAAAGCCCTTCGACCCGCGCGAACTGATCCTGCGCATCAACAACATCCTGCGCCGTGGAGGCCCGGCGCCGACGCCGAAGCTCGAGCAGATCGTCTTCGGACCCTATACGTTCCAGATCGCGCGGCGCGAACTCAAATGCGGTGGCGAGATGATGCGCCTGACTGACCGCGAGCAGGAAATCCTCGCCATCTTTGCGAACAGGGCGGGCGAGACCATCCCGCGCCACGAGTTGGTCGGAGAGGATTCGGAGGTCGGAGAGCGTACTATCGACGTCCAGATCAACCGCCTGCGCCGCAAGATCGAGCGAGACCCGTCCAATCCGGTGTGGTTGCAAACCGTCCGCGGCATCGGCTACCGGCTGAGCGTGGAGTAGTGCCCTACGGCCCGCCGCCAGATTCAAGCCGGCTCGTCAAGGGCCGGACTGTGGCGGCGCAGCCAGCGCTGGCGCCTCCGACCGACGAGAACGGCCTGAGCGCTCGGGCCTCGCAATTCGCATCCGGGGTGCCGCACTACTGGCGCCGCTTCTGGCGGATGGTCTCCCTCTACATGCCGAAGCGCCTCTATGCGCGCTCGCTGCTGATCATCATCACCCCGATGATTCTGCTGCAGTCGGTCATCGCCTTCGTTTTCATGGAGCGCCATTGGCAGACGGTCACGCAGCGACTCTCCCAGGCAGTGGTGCGCGACGTGGCGGCCATCATCGACATGATCGATACGTTTCCCCAGGACGATGGCTATGCGGAGGTGATCCGCATCGCGCAGGATCGTCTATCGCTGAAGATCGACCTGCTCCCGCCCGATCCCCTGCCCCCGCCCGGCCCGAAACCCTTCTTCTCCATTCTCGACCAGGCGCTTTCCGAAGAAATCACGCGGCAGATCAATCTGCCATTCTGGATCGACACCGTGGGCGATTCCAATGTGGTCGAGATCCGCATCCAACTGAACGACAAGGTGTTGCGGGTCTTCGCACGGCGCAGTCAGGCCTACGCGTCCAACACGCATATCTTCCTGCTGTGGATGGTCGGCACGTCGCTCGTGCTGCTGGCGATCGCCATACCGTTCCTGCGCAACCAGATCCGGCCGATCTTGCAGCTTGCCGCCGCCGCCGAACGGTTCGGCAAGGGCCAGCCGATGCCGCAGGACTTCCGGCCGCGCGGCGCAGAGGAAGTGCGTCGCGCCGGCTTCGCGTTCATCCAGATGCGCGAACGCATTGAGCGCCAGATCGAGCAGCGCACGCAGATGCTGACGGGCGTGAGCCACGACCTGCGGACCATCCTGACGCGTTTCCGCCTGCAGCTGGCGCTTAGCGGTGGCAAGGTGGACGCCGAGGCGATGAACAAGGACATCGACGACATGCAGTCGATGCTGGAGGGCTACCTTGCCTTCGCGCGCCACGACGTGCTGGAGGAGCCTGCTACGCTCGACCTGCGCGCCTGCCTCCGCAAGATGGAGGACCAGGCACGGCTGGCCAGACGTACCCTATCGGTGTCGATCGAGGGCGACCCTCACGTATTCGTCCGCCCCAACGCCTTCGAGAGGCTAATGCATAATCTAGTCGGCAACGCGTTGCGCTACGCCGGCAAGGTCAATGTGTCTGCGTTGCACGAAGGCGGAATGCTGGTGATCGACGTGGACGACGACGGACCCGGCATTCCGCCGGAGAGCCGCGAAGACGTCTTCAGGCCCTTCGTTCGGCTGGACCAGGCACGCAACCAGGATGCGAGCGGCACCGGCCTTGGCCTGTCGATCGCCCGCGACATCGCCCGCAGCCATGGCGGCGACATCGTCCTCGATGACAGCCCGCTCGGCGGTTTGCGGGCGCAAATAAGGATCCCGGCGTAGGGCGCTCTCGCCTACAAAGAATTCTTGTACATGGCACCGTCTTTCATGACGATCGCGAGGTTCTTTCCCGGATTCTCAAGTAATCGGATATCGTCTAGCGGATTGCCGTCGACGACTAGCAGATCTGCGAAAGCGCCCTGCTCGATCACCCCGAGCTTACCTGGATAGGGCGTTCGCAGGTTCGACAGCGCCAATAGCTCTGCATTGCCTGAGGTGACCATTTTCAGTGTTTCGCTATTGCTGTACCAGCGCGTGAGATGGGTGAGCATAAAGCTCTGGCGCGGCGCGATCTCGGGGGAGAAAAGCAAGTCCGAGCCCCAGGCCGTCTTGATCCCGTATTTGCGCGCGTACTCGTAGATCTTCGGCGTTCCGGCAAAGAGCTGAAGCATGCGCTCTGCCGACGGACCGGTCTGCGGAGCTACGTCGTCAGTTGAAAGGAATGGCTGAGTGCTCAGCCAAATGCCTCTGTCAGCAAAGATGCGGGCGGTCTCCTCGTCCATCAGGTGCGCATGCTCGATGCACGCTGCTCCCGCTGCAATCGCACGCTGGACTGTGTTGGCCGCATAGGCATGGACGGTGACGTAGGTGTTCCAGTCACGCACAACGTTCACGGCGGCGCGCAGGTCTTCCTCGCTGAAGGTCGACATGTCGAGCGGGCTGCGCGGCGAAGACACGCCGCCGCCGCCGACCAGCTTGATCTGCGAGGCCCCCTGCAAAAGCTGCTCGCGGACTCGCAACTGAAGATCACCAACATTGTCGGCGATCGCCGCATTGCCGGCCAGTTCGCTGAAACTGAGCTTGCCGCCATCACGAGGCATCTCGGTCGGAAGGCGCAGGTCGCCGTGGCCGCCCGTGGTGGTGATCATTGCGCCCGACGGAAAGATGCGCGGCCCTGGAATGACTTTGGCGTCGACCGCCTGCTTGAACGTGAACACCGGCCCGCCCAGGTCGCGCACGGTGGTGAAACCGCGCAAAAGCGTTCGTTCGGCCTCGGCGGTGGCAGCCGCGAAGACGAAGCCTGGATCGCCGGTCATCAAGGTTGCCATCGGCACGGCCGCATAAAGCGTATGCCAGTGCACGTCGATCAGGCCGGGCATCAGCACACGTCCCCCGCAGTCGACAACCGTCGCGCCGGAAGGCGGCGCGCTGTTGGAAATATCCACCGACGCGATGCGATTGCCTTCCACCAGCACCTGGGCTCCATCGGTCAGCGTGCCGGACTTGCCGTCGAACAGACGCACCCGGCGAAACAGAGTGGCCGAGCCTGAAGCCTGCGCGGCAGCTGTGCCGCCCAGCGCGCCCGTGACCGCGGCCGCACCCAGACCAGCCAGGAAGCTGCGTCGGGAGAACGCTTCGAGTCTTCGCGAGACATGCCGCAAGATGGGGCTCGAACAGCCGCAACCGCCGCCATGAACGAGGTGCTGGTAAGTCTTACCGAGCCGGATCATGGGAACCTCACTATGATGGCAGTCGCTTGTAACCACAAACTAGGGCGGATCAGGGAAAAAGGGGAGTACCGGTCAACGATCTCGCTTGGCGCGGGCGATGCGGCACCCCGGCGTATAGAGCTGCGCGAACGAGGTTCATACGCCCGTCACGCAAACATGGTCTTTCACATGTATGCGAATCATGACCGTCACCGACGCGTGGCACCCGCAGATCAATGGCGTGGTCCGGACCACGGAACGGCTCCTTGAACGTCTGGATGCCTGGGGCAACGAAACCTCGCTGATCGAGCCTTCGCAGTTCTCTACGTTTCCGCTGCCGTCTTATCCGGACATCCGGCTATCCCTGCCCCGCCCCGGCACCGTCGCGCTGCGGATCGCTCAGGCCGACCCCGATCACGTGCACATCGTCACGGAAGGTCCGCTCGGCCTTGCCGCCAGGCGCGTCTGTCTCGCCCAGGGTCGCGTCTTCACAACCAGCTACCACACGCGTTTTCCCGAATATCTGCGCACGCGCGTCGCGTTTCCGGTTTCGTGGAGCTACGCCTGCCTGCGCCGATTCCATAACGCCGGCACCGGAACCTTCGTATCCACGCCCTCGCTCGCTTCGGAGCTGCGGGGACGGGGCTTCACCAAGGTTCGGGCGTGGACCCGGGGTGTCGATACCGCGCTGTTCGATCCCGCCCATGCCGGCGACCTCGACCTGCCGCGCCCGATCTTCCTCTACGTCGGACGGGTGGCGGTGGAGAAAGATTTGCCTGCCTTCCTGGACCTCGATCTGCCGGGCACCAAACTGGTCGTCGGCGACGGGCCCTCTCTGTCGGCGCTGAAGGCGCGCTATCCGCAAGTCGTATTCCTCGGTTCGCGCACCGGCACCGAACTGGCCAGGCTCTATGCCTCCTCGGACGTGTTCGTTTTTCCCAGCCGCACCGACACCTTCGGCATCGTGCTGCTGGAGGCGCTGGCCAGCGGCCTGCCGGTCGCCGCCTACCCGGTTACCGGCCCTGCCGACGTGCTGGCGGACGGCCAAGGCGGTGTGCTTTCGCATGATTTGCGCGAGGCGGCGCTGGCTGCGCTTCGCATCCCGCGCGCGGCCTGCCGGCAGAAGGCCCTTGGCTACGACTGGGACCAGTGCGCGCGCATGTTCCTTGATCTCGTCAAGACAGCCTATGCGCGCGACTTGCAGCCGGATGCTGCCAGCTTCCCGTTCAGAACAGCCGGCCGCCGTCCGGCACTTTGAGGTCGATCGCGCCGAGCACCACCTCGCCCTCGGAGTCGGGAAATCCCAGCGTGAGCACTTCGGACATGAACTTGCCGATCTGTCGCGGTGGAAAGTTAACGACTGCGAAGACCTGCCGTCCGACAAGGGTCTGCGGGTCATAGTGGCGGGTGATCTGCGCGGACGATTTCTTGATGCCGATGACCGACCCGAAATCGATGGTCAACTTGATCGCCGGCTTGCGCGCTTCCGGATAGGGCTCGGCGGCCACGATGGTGCCGGCGCGGATATCGACCTTGTCGAAGTCCGCGAAGCTGATCTCCGCCTTTCGCTCGCTACCGCCGGACATGGCGTTCAGGCGGTTCCCATGGTCTCGAACATGACGCCGGCGAGCGCGTCCTTCGCCGAAGTCCCCGACCACACGACGAACTGGAACGCCTGGAAATAGCATTCGCACGCGTCGAGCGCGCTGGAGAGCAGCACCTCCACCTGGGCGCTAGTCGGCTCGGCGCCGCCGGCCAGAAGCAGCGACTGGCGGAACATGATTGCGCCCTCCTGCTCCCAAAGGTCGAAATGACCGAACAGCATCTGCTCGTTGATGAGCGACAGCAGGCGCATAACCTCCAGCGTCCTGGCTTCCGGCACTCGAATGTCGAAGGCGCACGCGAGATGCAGCGCCTCGAAATCCTCCATCCACGAGAACGACACGTGGTAGTCGGTCCAGCTGCCGGTGACGGAGATTGCGATCTCGTCGTCACCCGTCCGTTCGAACGCCCAGTCGTTCGTATTGGCGACCTGCTCGATGACGTCCACCGGATGTATCTCGCGGGCAATATCGAGTTCGATCAGTTCCATGAAAACTTCCTGCAAGTCAGCGCACCCCGACCGCCACCGAAACTTCGGCGGCCGAAGCCCAAAGTCGAAGGATACGCGGACAAAAACCCCTGCGGCTCACGGAAACCACTTCGGTCTCCGCCTGCCGGCGCCTGACTCGGTTCTCGAATCATGCAGCAAATTCAGTGTATTGATGAAGAGTCGCCTGACCAGCCCCTAAATTCGCGGAGAGGCCGCGAAGGGTGTGGACAGCGATGCCGGCTACGATCAGCGATTTATGGTAAACGATTCAGCGCAAAGCAGTTTTGTCAGTCACGCCGGCTGTGGAAAACGCTGACTAAATATTTTCAGGCGCCCGCCTTGGAAGCGTCTCCAGCGGGTCCGCCGCCGGCCAGTTTCGCCTCCAGGGCATCCAACCGAAGGCGAAGCGCCTCGTTTTCCGCCCTCGCCTTCGCCGCCATCTCGCGTACCGCCTCGAACTCTTCGCGCTGCACGACGTCCATCGAGTTGAGCACTCGCTCTGCCTGGCTGCGGAACGCGGTCTCGACTTCCCGGCGCACACCCTGGGCCGCGCCGGCGGCGTCGGTCATCAGCTTCGCGAATTCGTCGAGGATGCGGTTCTGTCCGGTCGTCATGGTGACCTCCTCTGGCTCCTAGGGAATTAGGGTTGCAGGAGAAGGAATGCAAGGTTTCCGGCGCCGAACGCTCGCCTTGACCGCGCCCAGCGCCTCGCCCATGGTCCGCGCCGACCCATCGGAGATGCGCCGTTGAGCGAATATCTGCTGCTGCCGCTGGCCGCCCTGCCCTTCCCGGACATCGATCCGGTCATCGTCACCATCGGACCGCTGGCGATCCATTGGTACGGGCTGGGCTACATCGTCGGCATTCTGTTCGGCTGGTGGTACGCCAAGCGCCTCGTCGCCAATCCGCGGCTGTGGCCGCCCTCCGGCGCCCCGATGCGACCGGAGGACATCGACGACTTCCTCGTCTGGGCCGCGATCGGCATCGTCGCGGGCGGGCGCCTGGGCTATGTGCTGTTCTACGATTTCGCCCGTTACATCCAGAATCCGCTGGACATCGTCGCGATCTGGCAGGGCGGCATGTCCTTCCACGGCGGTCTGCTGGGCACGATCCTGGCGATGATCCTTTTCTCGCGATCGCGCGGCATCAACACCTGGAGCCTTTTCGACGTAATCGCGGCCGGCACGCCTCCAGCTCTCGGCCTGGTCAGGGTGGCAAACTTCATCAATTCGGAGCTGTGGGGCAGGCCGACCGAAATGCCGTGGGGCGTGGTCTTTCCCAATGGCGGCCCGCTTCCTCGCCACCCGAGCCAGCTCTATGAAGCGCTCCTTGAGGGGCTGGTGCTGTTCCTGGTCCTGCGGCTTCTGACCCATCGCGCGCTCAAGCTCAAAACACCGCGCTTCGTCGGCGGCGCCTTCATCTGTGGCTATGGGCTGGTACGCATTTTCATCGAGCTGTTCCGCGAACCCGACGTCCAGCTCGGCTACCTGGCCGGCGGCTGGCTGACCATGGGAATGGTGCTTTCGCTGCCGATGGTGCTGATCGGCCTGTGGGGCATGGCCACCGCGAAGCCGACCCCCTCGGCATGACGCCGCTCGCAAAGCGCATCGCCGCGCTGATCGCCAGCGCCGGCCCGATGAGCGTGGCCGACTACATGGCGCTCTGCCTGCTCGACCCGACGCAGGGCTACTACACTACGCGCGAACCGTTCGGCCGCGAAGGCGACTTCACGACCGCGCCCGAGATCAGCCAGATGTTCGGCGAACTGGTCGGCGTCTGGGTGGTGTCGGCGTGGCGTGCGATCGGCAGCCCCACAGCGGTTACGGTGGCGGAGATCGGCCCCGGCCGCGGCACCCTGATGCGGGACGTTCTGCGCACGCTGCAGCAACTGGCGCCCGCTCTGTCCGAGAGCGCCGGCTTCGCGCTGGTGGAGGCGAGCCCCCGGCTGGCGGAGCGTCAGCGGGGGACGCTGGCCTCGGCGAAGGCCGATCTGTCGTGGCATGCCGGCATCGACACGCTGCCCGCGCGTCCGCTGATCGTGCTGGGCAACGAGATCTTCGACGCCCTGCCGTTCCGCCAGTTCGTGCTCACACAGGCCGGCTGGCGCGAACGCATGATCGGCCTCAACGAGGACGGGCGGCTGGCTTTCGCGACAGGCGTGGCGACGATCGAACACGCCCGCCTGCCTGCAAAGGGTGCAGGAGCATTATTGGGCAGCGTCTTCGAAATCGCGCCCGCGCGCGCGGCGCTCATGCAGGCGCTGGCCGAGCGCATAAGCGATCACGACGGCGCCGGCCTGTTCTTCGACTATGGCCACACGCAGGCCGGCTTCGGCGACACATTCCAGGCCGTACGGCGACATGAGCCGGAACACGTGCTGGCCAGTCCTGGCGAAGCCGACCTGACGAGCCATGTCGACTTTGCCGACCTGGCCGGCACGGCGAAGGCGGAAGGGTTGTCTGCTCAGACCACCACCCAGGGCGATTTTCTGATCGCCATGGGGATGCTCGAGCGCGCAGGGCGTCTCGGCGCCGCGCTGGACGCCGCGGGGCGCGAGCGCATCTCCGGCGAGGTCGAACGGCTGGCCGGGCCGACCGAGATGGGCCAGCTGTTCAAGGTCCTCGGCGTTGCGCGGCCCGGAACGCCGTTGGCAGGCTTCGGCACGGCCGGGCAATGAGCGGCAACGCGCGTCACCGATCCGTCGCCTTGACGAACGCCTCCGCGGATAGAACATGCCGCCCCATGACGGACGATTCGAAGCCGCACCCAGTGCGATCGACCCTTCTGGACGCCATGGCAGGCATCCGGCACGGCTACTTCACACGCAAAGGCGGCGTCTCCGAGGGCATCTACACCGGCTTGAACACCGGTGTCGGCTCGAGCGACGACCCGTACCGGGTGCGCGAAAACCGGCGGCGTGTCGCCGAATGGATGGGCGTTGGGACGCCTTTCCTTCTCAGCCTCTACCAGATCCATTCGCCCGACGTGCTGACGGTCGACGCTCCGTTCCAGGGCGAGCGCCCCAAGGCCGACGCGATGGTGACGAACCGGCCCGGCCTGGCGCTCGGCGTGTCGACGGCGGATTGCGGGCCAGTCCTGTTCGCCGACCCGCAGGCGCGCGTGATCGGCTCGGCGCATGCCGGCTGGAGAGGCGCGTTCACGGGCGTTCTGGAAAACACCATAGCCGCGATGGAGGCCCTCGGCGCCGACAGAAGCCGCATCGTGGCGGTGCTCGGGCCCTCGATCGGCGCCGGCAACTATGAGGTCGGTCCAGAATTCGTCGAGCGGTTCCGCGCGGCGGATGCCGCCAACGGGCGGTACTTTTCGCCCTCGGCGAGAAACGGCCATGCCATGTTCGACCTCAACCGCTATACTGTCGACCGCCTGAAGGCCGCCGGCGTGCAGGCTAACTGGCTCGACCGCTGCACCTATGCCGAGGAGGAGCTGTTCTTTTCCTACCGGCGCACCACGCATCGCGGGGAAGCCGACTACGGCCGACAGATTTCGGCGATCGTTCTGGAGAACGGATAATGGCTTTGCACTTCGAACGCGCCGAGTTCGACGCCCGCCGCGACCGCCTGTTGATCGAGATGGCCGGGCGCAAGCTCGACGCCGTGCTGCTGTTCGCGCAGGAGAGCATGTACTGGCTGACCGGCTACGACACGTTCGGCTTCTGCTTCTTCCAGAGCCTGGTGGTGAAGGCCGACGGCTCGATGGTTCTGCTGACCCGCTCGGCCGACCTGCGCCAGGCGCGCCAGACCTCGACCATCGAGAACGTCGTGCTCTGGACCGACCGGGAGGGCGCGAACCCCGCGCTCGATCTGCGCAACCTGATGAACGACCTCGGCCTGCTCGGCTGCCGCATCGGCGTGGAATACGATACCCACGGCCTGACCGCCTTCAACGGGCGCAGGCTCGACGAGCAGCTCGCGACCTTCGGCCAGATCGTCGATGTCTCAGGCCTCGTGGGCCGACTGCGGCTGTTCAAGAGTCCTTCCGAGATCAAGAAGGCCGAACGCGCGGCGCAGCTCTCCGACGACGCGCTGGACGCCGCGCTCCCGCTGATTCGCCAGGGGGGCGACGAAGGAGCCATCCTGGCCGCCATGCAGGGCGCGGTCTTTGCCGGAGGCGGCGACTATCCCGCCAACGAGTTCATCATCGGCTCGGGGCCGGACGCTTTGCTGTGCCGCTACAAGGCCGGACGCCGCAAGCTGAACAAGAACGACCAGCTGACGCTGGAATGGGCTGGCGTGTTCCACCACTACCACGCGCCGATGATGCGCACGATCCTGACCGGCAAGGCCGGCAAGCGCCATGCCGAGCTTTTCGAGGCCGCGAAGGCCGCCCTGCTGGCGGTCGAGAAGGCGATGACGCCCGGCAACACATTCGGCGACGTCTTCGACGCCCATGCCCGTACGCTAGAGGCCCACGGCCTGACCAAACACCGGCTGAATGCCTGCGGCTATTCGGTCGGCGCCCGCTTCACGCCGTCCTGGATGGACATGCCGATGTTCTACCAGGGCAATTCGGAGCCGATCGCTCCCGACATGACGCTGTTCGCGCACATGATCATCATGGACTCCGAGACGGAAACGGCGATGACGCTGGGGCGAACCTACGTGACCACCAATTCCGACCCCCGGCCAATCTCCCGCCACGATCTCGACTTGATCGTGCAGTGAATCGTCAATCGGCGTCGCGGGGGCGCGCCACGAGGCCCATGGCATGAAGCGCGCCTGCGTAGCGATGGTGTCGGTTGCCGCGCTGGCTTGCGCGGCCTGCACCAGCACGCAGGACGTTCTCGACCCCTCCGCCATCGCCGCGACCGGCCAAGGGTTTACGGCCTCGCAGCCGCAATTCGCAGCCAGCGCGCCAATCTCGGCATCGCCCGCCGCCGAACCCGCGCCTACGGCTGCGGCCATGGCGCCCGTGACAGCCAAAGCCGGCCGCATCCGGCTGACGCCCGTCGTCGGCGCACCGGTCGAGGCTTCCGCGCCGCTGACGGAGCGCCTCACGGAGCAGGCACGCGCCCGCGGTATCCAACTGGCAGGCGACGCGAACGCGGCTCCGGCGCTGGTGCTCAAGGGCTACTTCTCAGCGCTGACCGAGAACGGAACCACCACCGTCATTTATGTCTGGGACGTCTACGACGAGGCTGGCGCGCGTCTGCACCGCATCACCGGCCAGCAGAGCGGACCGTCCGGCAAGCAAGAAGGCTGGAGTTCGGTTCCGCCGGCCACCATGCGCACCATCGCCGACCAGACGATCGACGCCTTCGCGGCCTGGGCCGGCGGCCAGTCGGGTTAAGGACTTGCATCATTCGTTGAGGAAAGCACGCCAGCCGGCTTGCATTACGGGCCAACGCCGCTAAAAGCCACCGCATTCAAGGGCTGGCAACCGCCGGGGTTTTTGCATGAAACTCTTCGCAGGCAACTCGAACAGAAGCCTGGCTGAATCCGTCGCCCGCTATCTCAACATCCAGATCGGAAAGGCCAGCGTCCGCCGCTTCGCCGACCAGGAGATTTTCGTCGAGATTCAGGAAAACGTCCGTGGCGAGGATGTCTTCATCCTGCAGTCGACCTCGTTTCCGGCCAACGACCATCTTATGGAAATGCTGATCATGATCGATGCGTTCCGCCGCTCGTCGGCCCGGCGCATCACCGCGGTCATACCCTATTTCGGCTATGCCCGGCAGGATCGCCGTGCATCGGGCCGCACGCCCATCTCGGCCAAGCTGGTCGCCAACCTGATCACGCGGGCCGGCGCCGACCGCGTGCTGACGCTCGACCTCCACGCCGGCCAGATCCAGGGCTTCTTCGACATACCGACCGACAACCTCTTCGCCGTGCCGGTCATGGCCCGCGACGTCAGGTCGCGCTACGCCAATTCACAGCTGATGGTGGTTTCGCCGGACGTCGGCGGCGTGGTGCGCGCCAGGGCGCTCGCCAAGCGCGTCGACGCCCAGCTCGCCATCGTCGACAAACGGCGCGAACGGCCGGGCGAATCGGAGGTGATGAACATCATCGGCGACGTCGAGGGCAAGGACTGCCTGCTCTACGACGACATCGTCGATTCGGGCGGTACGCTCTGCAACGCCGCCGAAGCACTGATCAACAACGGTGCGACGAGCGTCACCGCCTACATTACTCACGGCGTGCTGTCGGGCGGCGCGATCGCCCGCATCACCGCGTCGATGCTGAAGGAGCTGGTCATCACCGACTCCATCCAGCCGACCGAGGCGGTCGCGGCGGCGCACAACATCCGCGTGCTTTCGATCGCCGACCTGATCGGCGAGGCCATCTCGCGCACCGCCAGCGAAGAATCGGTTTCCAGCCTGTTCGACTGAAGCCCTGTCGCGTCACTCAAAGAACGAGCCGAACGACCATCCCGACCATCATCGCCCAGCCGAGCACCGCCAGTATCGGCAGGTGCATCCGTATTAGGCCGATGGCCGAAAGCACTGCGATCGCCGCGGCCCAAGCGTCGAGGCTGGCAAAGTCGGGTACCGGCAGCGCCACCGGGCCGAACGTCGTGTCGTGAACTTCGCGAAAGAGCACGTGCAGGCCGAACCACAAGGCGAGACTGGCGATGATGCCCACGACCGCCGCTGTGACGGCGGCGAGCGCCGAGGCCAGCCAGCGCACGCCGCGCAGGCGCTCGACGAACGGCGCACCGACGAAGATCCACAGAAAGCAGGGCACGAAGGTAAACCACAGCGCCACCGCAGCGCCGACAAGGCCGCCGGCGACACCGGCGAGATCCTCTGCCCTCGCCCCGCCGAGAAAGCCGACGAACACCAGCACGAGGATCAGCGGGCCGGGCGTCGTTTCGGCAAGGCCGAGCCCGGTCAGCATCTCGGCCGGCCGCAACCATCCATAGACCTGCACGGCCTGCTGCGCGACATAGGCGAGGACGGCGTAGGCGCCACCGAAGGTGACGGTCGCCATTACCGAGAAGAATTTTGCCTGCTGCACAAAGACGTTGCCGGCGTCGAAAACAGCGAGCAACAGGAGCAGCGGACCGAACCATGCCGCTAGCCAGATGGCCAGCGTCGAGATGAACCGCGCCGTTGTGGGCCGGGCCCACTCCGGCACCTCGTCCGCGCTGTTCGACTTGTCGGCATCCGCCGCAGCGCGCGGAGCGGACATACGCACCACAACGCCGACAAGCGCGGCCGCAACGATGATCACCGGGAACGGCACGCGAAAGAATGCGATGGCCGCGAAGGCGGCCACGGCGATCACAACCGCCATGCTGTCCTTCAGTGCCCGACGCGACATCCTGAGCAGTGCCTCCATGACCACCGCAAGCACCGCTGCCTTCAGCCCGAACAGCAGGCCGGCCACTGCCGGCGCATCGCCGACCAGGAAATAGAGGATCGATAGCGCAATGATCAGCAGCGCGCCGGGCAGCAGAAACAATAGCCCGGCGGCCAGCCCGCCTTTGGTGCCGTGAAGGAGCCAGCCGGAATAGGTGGCCAGTTGCATCGCTTCCGGGCCAGGCAGGAGCATGCAGTAGTTCAGTGCATGCAGGAAATGGCGCTCGTCCATCCAGCGCTTTTCCTCGACGAGCACGCGGTGCATGAGAGCAATCTGCCCGGCCGGCCCCCCGAACGACAGGAGACCGATGCGGCCGAAGGTGCGAATCGTCTCGCTGAAGTTCGGGCGCACGGCGGCGCCGACGAATTCCGAGCTCACCGGCGCATTCGCCAACCCCGTCATCCCGCCTTCCGTTTGGGACATTAATCGGATCGGCTATAGGCGAAACATGACAGGGCGACAACGCGACCGCCGTGTTCTTGCGTTCGGACAGCGCTTCCGCTATAGGCTCGCCACCCGCGTAGACACCCTTGGAGGCAACGCGGATGAGGGCGGCTCACAAGGCCGCTTTCGACATTTTCGGGGCCGGCAAAGCCCGGAACCGGGAATGCTCCAAACACGCGAAAGGAAAAGCCATGAGCCACGCACCGTACGAGCTCAAGGCCGAAGCGCGCGAACGGGTCGGTAAGGGGTCCGCCCGGGAAGTTCGCCGCAACGGCAAAGTACCCGCAGTCATCTATGGCGACAAGCAGCCTCCCCTGGCGATCGCCCTCTCCTACAAGGAGATTTTCTACAAAATCCACGGCGGCGGTTTTCTGACCACCATCGCGACAATCAATGTCGACGGCCAGAAGATCCAGGTCCTGCCGAAGGAATACCAGCTCGACCCGGTCCGCGACTTTCCGATGCATGTCGACTTCCTGCGTGTCGGCAAGGACACGGAAGTCAACGTCAACGTGCCGGTGCACTTCATCAACGAGGAAAAGTCGCCCGGCATCAAGCGCGGTGGCGTTCTCAACATCGTGCGCCACGAAGTCGAGTTCCACTGCCCGGCCAACGCGATCCCGGACGCCATTACCGTCGACCTCGACGGAACCGATATCGGCGACTCGATCCACATTTCGGCGGTCAAGCTGCCGGCGGGCGTGCGTCCGGTCATCCACGACCGGGACTTCACGATTGCAACCATCGCCGGGTCTTCCGCGATGAAGTCCGAGGAAGGCGCCGAGACCGCGGCGCCCGAGGGCGAGTAAGGCTCGACGGCCCGGAGACGCCGACCGTGCGACTGATCGCAGGCCTCGGCAATCCGGGCGCCGGCCATGCCGGCAACCGTCACAATATCGGCTTCATGGCGGCGGATGCGATACACCGCCGCCATTCCTTTTCGCCCTGGGCGAAGAAGTTCCAAGGCCTGGTCTCGGAAGGCGTGCTGGGCGGCGAGAAGGTGCTGCTCGTCAAGCCGCAGACTTTCATGAACCTGTCCGGCCAGTCCGTCGGCGCTGCCATGAGTTTCTACAAGCTCGCCCCCGCCGACCTCACAGTCATCTACGACGAACTCGATCTCGCGCCAGGCAAGGTGCGCATCAAGATCGGCGGCGGCAATGGCGGCCACAACGGCATCCGCTCGCTCGACGCGCATATGGGTAAGGAATACCGCCGCGTCCGCATCGGCATCGGCCATCCCGGCGCCAAGGAACTGGTGCACAACCATGTGCTGGGCGATTTCGCCAAGGCCGACCAGGCCTGGCTGGGGCCGCTGCTGGAAGCCGTCGCAGACAATGCCGAGCGGCTGGTGAAGGGCGACGACAGCGGCTTCATGAACAAGGTTAGCCTGGCCATTCCCAGCGGCAAGCCCGAAGCGGCGAAGGACGGCGCGCCCAAGGGCCAGAGCCACATCCGCCAGGCGCGCACCCACCAGCAACCGGCGGTGAAGGTCCCGCAGACCGGGCCGATGGCTGCCATGCTGAAGAAGCTGCTCGGCAAGGATTAGCCTGCCATGCCGAACCAGCCCGAAGTCATCTACATGTTCGCCATGTCTCTGGACGGTTTCATCGCCCGACCCAACGGCAGCTTCGACTGGCTGGAGAACTATCCGGCCAACGCAGATTTCGACTTCGACGCGTTCCTGGCCTCCGTCACCGGCATCGTCATGGGCCGCGGCAGCTATGACGCCGCTCGACGCCTTGAAGAATGGGCTTATGGCCGCTACCCCTGCGTGGTCGCGACCTCGCGCCCGGTCGAAAACCTGCCGGCCGGGACGGTGGCAATGGCGGCAGAGCCGGCCGAACTCCTCGCCGACCTACGTGCTCGCGGCGCCGACGGACGCATCTGGCTTTTCGGCGGCGGCGATCTCGTGCCGCAATTCATCGAGGCCGGGGTTCTAGACACGATCGAGATCGGCATTATTCCAGTCATCCTAGGCAACGGCATATCGGCGTTTGGCGGCGCTCAACCCGACCGGTGGCTCGACCTCGACTTCGCCAAACCGCTGGCCAACGGCGCAATACACGCACGCTATATAACCAGGCACCGCCGGCCTTGACGCCTGGCCGCCGAACCGCGTCGAACCGCCTGCCCTAAACCGTCGCCAAAGGCTTGACGATCATCGATCCTTTCGCCCATAGCCCGGGACACATTCTGCTCTCCCGTTAGGACTTCTGTATCATGGGTTTCAAATGCGGCATCGTCGGCCTGCCGAACGTGGGCAAGTCGACGCTCTTCAACGCGCTGACGCGCACCGCGGCCGCGCAGGCGGCGAACTATCCGTTCTGCACGATCGAACCGAACACCGGCGAGGTGGCAGTTCCCGATCCGCGCCTGCAGAAGATCGCGGCGGTCGCCAAGTCCAAGGAGATCATCCCGACCCGCATCTCCTTTGTCGACATCGCCGGCTTGGTGCGCGGCGCCTCCAAGGGCGAAGGCCTGGGCAACCAGTTTCTGGCCAATATCCGCGAGGTCGACGCCATCGTGCACGTCCTTCGCTGTTTCGAGGATGACGACATCACCCATGTCGAGGGACGCATCGACCCCGTCGCCGACGCCGACACGGTCGAGACCGAGCTGATGCTGTCCGACCTGGAAAGCCTGGAGCGCCGCATCGTGCAGATCCGCAAGCGCGCCACCGGCAAGGACAAGGAGGCAACCACGGTTCTGCCGATGATGGAGAAGGCGCTGGAACTGCTGCAGACCGGCAAGCCGGCGCGCGTGCTGCTCAAGGGCATCGCCGCGGAGGACCTGCGCATCCTGCAGGGGCTGAACCTGCTGACGGCGCACCCCGTGCTCTATGTCTGCAACGTCGCCGAGACCGACGCCGCCGCTGGCAACCAGCACACGAAGGCGGTGGAGGCCATGGCGGCCGCACAGGGCGCCGGCTCCGTGGTCATTTCCGCGGCGATCGAAGCAGAGGTCGCGCAACTGCCCGACGCCGAGGCGGCCGAATATCTTGAGGCGATGGGGCTGCACGAGCCCGGCCTCGACCGGTTGATCCGCGCCGGCTACGATCTGCTGCACCTGATCACCTATTTCACCGCCGGCCCGAAGGAGACGCGCGCCTGGACGATCGAGCGCGGCACCAAGGCGCCGCAGGCGGCGGGCGTGATCCACTCGGATTTCGAGCGCGGCTTCATCCGAGCGCAGACCATCGCCTATGACGACTACGTGACGCTCGGCGGCGAGGTGGCGGCAAAGGAAGCCGGCAAGGCGCGCGACGAAGGCAAGGAATACGTCGTCCAGGATGGCGACGTAATGCTCTTCAAGTTCAACACCTAAGCGCCGGCCTCCCCCGGATCTCGCAGCGCTTGACGCGGTCCAGCGGCCGGCATAAGCGGCAGCCGCGGCGCAGCCGATTGGGTGAAACGCTGGACAGGATCGCCGAACATGATGCAGGGTTACGTCGTTGTAGGTGACCGGCTCAAGCGGGTCGATGACTGCACCGCCAATCTCGACAACGTCGTGTGGGCCGACCTCATGAACCCGACGCGGGAAGAGGAAGCCGCGATCGAGGCATGGCTCGGGGTCGGGATCCCGACTCGCGAGGAGATGGAGGAGATCGAGATCTCCAGCCGCCTCTACGTCGAGAACGGATTCCACTTCATGACCGCATCCCTGCCCTCGCTCGGCGAGGACGACGCGCTGACCATGATGCCGGTGACCTTCGTGCTGGCCGGCAAGCACCTGATCACTGTCCGCTATCACGAGCCCCGCGCCTTCAAGACCTTTCCCGCCCATGCCGAGAAGGCCGCGATCGGCTGCACCACCGGCCAGACCGTGCTGGTCGGCCTGCTGGAGGCGATCGTCGACCGCCTCGCCGACATTCTGGAGAAGGTGGGGCACGACATCGTGCATCTGTCACACGACATCTTCCACCCCACGGCCAAGAAGGCGTCCAAGCGCGACAGCAACTTCCAGCGGCTGCTCAAGGCGATCGGCCGAAAGGAGGACATCACCTCGGGCATGAGCGAAAGCCTGATGACGCTGCAGCGCCTTTCCGGCTTTCTTCAGCATGCCACGAGCGGGCTCAAGGACAAGGAACTGCAGACGCGGGTCAAGACGCTTGGTCGCGACATCAGTTCCCTCGCCGACTACGCAAACCTCGTCTCGCAGAAGATCACCTTCCTGCTCGACGCCACACTCGGCATGATCAACATCGAGCAGAATGCCATCATCAAGATCGTTTCAGTGGCGGCGGTCGTATTCCTGCCGCCGACGCTGGTCGCCTCGATCTACGGCATGAACTTCCAGATCATCCCGGAACTGAGCTGGAGCTTCGGCTACCCTCTCGCCCTTTTCATCATGGTGATTTCCGCCGTACTGCCCTTCGCCTACTTCAAGCGACGCGGCTGGCTGTGAGGATGCGCGGCGGCGCTGGCCCATTGCCAAGCGCGCCGCGATGAGGCATGCGCCGGCCCAGGCGCGACGGGAAGAGGCCACAGGGAGAGGCAATGACGCAGAAGCGCTGGGCTTACGAGGACATGGTCGAGGGTATGGTGCTCGACCTCGGCAGCCGGGTCATCACCGCTGACGAGATCATCGAATTCGCCTCCGAATTCGACAACCAGCCAATGCATCTCGACGAGCAGGCGGGCCGGGAGAGCCTTCTCGGGGGACTCGCCGCTTCGGGCTGGCATAGCTGCGCCATCTACATGCGCATGCTGTGCGACGCCATGATCTCCGATTCCACCGCCCAAGGAGCCCCCGGCGTCGACTTCGTGAAGTGGCGCCGTCCGGTCCTGGCAGGCGACCGCCTGTCCGGTCGCTGCACCGTGGTATCGCGCCGGCTTTCGCAGTCGCGTCCCGGCCTTGGCCTCGTGCTCGCCCGGCACGAGATGAGCAACCAGCACGGCGACGTCGTCCTGGAGATGCAGAACACGGTGATGATGCTGACGAGGCGCGATCGATGACCCATCTCGACGCATTTCTCCAGCTCGGCGAGGACGTCCATCTCGGCGCCTATCTCTTCGATGCGGAGAAGATCAAGGCGTTCGCCAGGAAATACGACCCGCAGCCTTTCCACATCGACGAGGAAGCCGCGCGCAACAGCGTCTTCGGACGGCTGTGCGCGTCCGGCTGGCACACGGCCTCGGTCTGGATGAAGCTGAACCTCGCGCATGGAGTCGAGGGTCCATGGCACGGAGACAGCCCGGCGCCGGCATTTGGCCCATCGCCCGGGCTTCGCCATATGAAATGGCCGAAGCCCGTCTACGCCGGCGAGACGGTGCGTTTCTCGCGCCGCGCGCTTAGCCACCGCCCACTATCCAGCCGGCCCGGCTGGCGGGTCGTTACGCAATGGTCCGAGGCATTCGACAGCGCCGGCGACAAGGTCCTGGAGTTCGAGGGCGCGGTGCTGGTGAACGCGGACTGAACTCAGTGCCCTTCGAAGGCGATGAGGGTGCGCACGGCTACGCCTAGCTCTTCGAGCTTCCGCCGCCCGCCCAGATCGGGCAGGTCGATCACGAAGCAGGCGCCGACAATGTCGGCTCCCATCTGCCGCAGCAGTTTGACGGCACCCTGCGCCGTTCCGCCGGTCGCGATCAGGTCGTCGACGAGAATGACCTTTTCGCCTTCGGCAACCGCGTCGACATGCATCTCCATCTCGTCCAGACCGTATTCCAGGCTGTAGGCCACCCGAACGGTGGCGTGCGGCAGCTTGCCCTTCTTGCGGATCGGCACGAAGCCGGCGGATAGCTGGTGAGCTATGGCGCCGCCAAGGATGAAACCGCGCGCCTCGATACCGGCGATCTTGTCGATCTTCTGGCCGGCATAGGGATGCACCAGTTCGTCCACCGCGCGGCGAAAGGCCCGCGCGTTTCCCAGCAGCGTGGTGATGTCACGAAACAGGATGCCGGGCTTGGGATAGTCCGGGATCGTGCGGATCGCGGCGAGCAGCGTGTCTTCGAGGGTCAGCTTCATGGTGCTCTCGTGCTGAAAGCGGACTGATAGCCGGTTTGCGGCGAAACACAAATCCCCAACAAGCCCCGCGGACCAACTGGCCGAAATGCTGCAAGGACAAAAAAGGGCGCCACGTGGCGCCCTTTCGAACCCAATCGGTGGCGGTCCACTCAATGAGCGACAGCGGACCACACCCGGCGCTTGGTAGCGTATACCAGCCCGGCGAAGATCACCAGGAACACCATCACGCGAAAACCCATACGCTTGCGTTCTTCCATATGCGGCTCCGCGGCCCACATCAGGAAGGCCGAAACGTCGCGCGCATATTGGTCGACCGTCTGCGGCGCACCGTCGTCATAGGTGACCTGGTCGTCCGACAGTGGCTTGGCCATGGCCAGCGACTTGCCGGCGATGAAATAGGGGTTGAAGTGCGTGCCTTCCGGGATCTGCATTCCTTCCGGCGGCTGCTCGTCGTAGCCGGTCAGCAGCGAATGGATGTAGTCCGGGCCCGCTTCCGCATACTGGGTGAAGATGTCGAAGATGAAGCGAGGGAAGCCGCGCTCGACGCCGCGCGCCTTGGCGAGAAGCGACATGTCCGGCGGCGCCGCGCCGGCGTTGGCCGCCGCCGCCGCTTCCACGTTCGGGAAGGGCGACGGGAAGTGATCCGACGGGATACCAGGGCGGTCGAACATTTCGCCGTCGGCGTTGGGCCCGTCCTGAACGGTGTATTCCGCAGCGAACGCCTTCACCTGCTCCTCGGAATAGCCGAGATGCTCCAACGTGCGGAACGCCACCAGATCCATCGAGTGGCAGGCGGAGCAGACTTCCTTGTAGACCTTCAGGCCACGCTGGAGCTGCGCCTTGTCGTAAGTGCCGAACGGACCGGCAAACGACCAGCTCTCCTCGCGCGGCTTCAGGATCGGAAAGTGCGTCGGCTCGGCCGCGTTGTGGCCTTCCTCCGCAGCCGGTGCCAATCCGACGGTGCCGGAAAGGGCCAGCCCGACCACCACCAGACCGCCAATGAACTTTTTCATGCCAAGTCCCCTTAGAAGAATGCCGCGGTCAGCCTTTGTGGTCCGGAGCGGCGGTCGCCCCGGCCGGCATCGCGGCACCGCCCGCCTTGTTCTTTTCCAGGACCGCCTCAGTGATGGAGTTCGGCAGCCGGCGCGGAGTCTCGATCAGGCCGAGCAGCGGCATGATGACGAGGAAGAAGGCGAAGTAGTAGAGCGTGGCGAGCTGCGCCATGACCACATACGAGCCTTCCGCCGGACGGGAGCCGAGCCAGCCGAGGAAGATGGCATTGGCCGCGAACAGCCAGAAGAACAGCTTGAACCAGGGCCGGTACACCGCCGAACGTACCTTCGACGTATCCAGCCACGGCACGAAGAACAGCACCGCGATGGCGCCGAACATCGCCAGCACGCCGCCGAGCTTGGAATCGATAGGCCCGATGTTGAAGGTGATGGCGCGCAGGATCGCGTAGAACGGCAGGAAGTACCATTCCGGAACGATATGGGCCGGCGTCTTCAGCGGATTTGCGATGATGTAGTTGTCGGGATGGCCGAGATAATTCGGGATGTAGAAGATGAAGTAGGAGAAGGCCAACAGGAACAGCACCATCGCGAACGCGTCCTTGATGGTCGCGTAGGGCGTGAAGGCCACGGTGTCGGTCTTCGACTTCACTTCGATCCCGGTCGGGTTGGTCTGGCCGGTGACGTGCAGGGCCCAGACGTGCAGCACGACAACGCCGGCGATCATGAAGGGCAGCAGATAGTGCAGAGCGAAGAAGCGGTTGAGTGTCGGGTTGTCGACCGCGTAGCCACCCAGCAGCAGCTGCTGGATCCATTCGCCCACCAGCGGAATGGCGGTGAAAAAGCCGGTGATGACGGTGGCGCCCCAGAAGCTCATCTGACCCCAAGGCAGCACGTAGCCCATGAAGCCCGTCGCCATCATCAGCAGGTAGATGATGCAGCCCAGGATCCACAGCAGCTCGCGCGGCGCCTTGTAGGAGCCGTAGAAGAGCCCGCGGAAGATGTGGATATAGACGGCGATGAAGAAGAACGACGCGCCGTTGGAGTGCATGTAGCGCAGCAGCCAGCCGGAATTAACGTCGCGCATGATCTTTTCGACGGACTGGAAGGCCATCGTGATATGCGGCGTGTAGTGCATGGCGAGCACGACGCCCGTCAGGATCTGCGCTATCAGCATGATCGAGAGGATGCCGCCGAAAGTATAGGCGTAATTCAGGTTTCGAGGCACCGGATAGGCGACGAAGGAATCATACATCAGCCGCGGCAGCGGCATGCGCGCGTCGATCCAGCGCTCGATTCCGGTTTTGGGCGTATAGGTAGAATGTCCGCCGCTCATGGTAGTTCCCCCTGCCCGGCCTCAGCCGATGCGGACCTTGGTGTCGGAAATGAACGAGAAGGTCGGTATGGCCATGTTCTCGGGCGCGGGCCCGTGCCGGATGCGGCCGGCCGTATCGTAGGCAGAACCGTGGCAAGGGCAGAACCAGCCGCCATACTCGCCCTGCTGACCGAGCGGGATGCAGCCGAGATGCGTGCAGACGCCGACCATGACCAGCCAGTTCTCCTTGCCCTCGCCGGCGGAGCGGTCGACGTCTGTGGCCTGCGCGTCCGAAGGCAGGTTCGCGTTGCGAGCGAGCGGATCCTTCAGCTCCGACATCGGCACGGCCTTGGCGGCCTCCACCTCTTCGGGGGTGCGGTTGCGCACGAAGATCGGCTTGCCGCGCCACTTGACTGTCAGGGACATGCCCGGCTCCAGCGAGGATACATCGACCTCGACGGTCGATAGTGCCAACGTCGAAGCGTCAGGACGCATCTGATCGATGAAAGGCCAGGCCAGCGCGCCGGCGCCGACGACAGCCGCCATGCCGGTAGCCACGTAAAGAAAATCCCGGCGGTTGGGGTCGGTCGATTCGGCTGCGCTCACGGGACCTCGATCCTCTTGTCTCATGACCGCCGGGTGCGGTTGCCCGCATCACGCCGCCCGAATTCGCGTGGCTACGGGCTGGCGCATACTTCCGGCATTCGGCTTTCGTTTATGCGTGAAGGCAGTACTTGTCCAGACGGCCACACAGCAGCAGGGCAGATTGTCGCGGCCTGCCGCAACACCATGATTTCCGGCGGTTTGGCGTTCGCAGCCTGCGCGAACACCCATCGGCAGCGCAGATATCACGAGAGGCGCGGAAGTCGGCGAAGGAATCGCGCCCGATGTGCGCCTCTAGCGAGCGCCGAGCCGCGCCAGCACTTCGTTGGGGATAGCGTATTCGCGAACGA
>JAEUMA010000040.1 GCA_016793565.1 Rhizobiaceae bacterium | reverse complement strand
AGCGCACGCGCCGCGGAGATGCGCAGCCGCTGGCCCCCGGAGAGGTTGGCGCCGTCCGCCGCCACGCGCGCGTCCAGGCCTCCGGGCAGGTGTTCGGCATCGAGCAGCCCGACCTGGCCGGCAACCTGCCGGACGCGATCGCGGTCGGTCGCGCCGCCGTTCCAGGCAATCGCCTCGGCAAGCGAACCGCCCGGCACGAAACTGTCCGTTGCCACCCACGCTACGGCGGGGTGGCCCGATCCGGCCGGCGCGTCCAGTCCGGCAAGGTGCCGCAGCAGCGTCGTCTTTCCGGCACCGCTCGGCCCGGTGACGGCCACAAGCCCCCGCGTCGGCAGCGGGCCTGTCTCGGGTAGCCGCCGAGCGGCTGAAGCCGATGCGTCGCCTTGCACGTTCAGCATGGCGTCGAGCGCCACCGCCGCCGCGTTGCCCTGCGCCTTGGCGTGATACTGCTCGGCGTAGCGGCGGAACGGCGCGAAATAGTCGGGCGCGATCATCAGGATGAACAGGCTCTGCCACAGGGCCAGATCGCTGAAGCCGGGGATGCGGGCCAGCCCCAGATGGCCGAGCCCGAGGAACACAGCCAGCATCGCGATCGACAGCGAGGCGAAGAAGTCGATCACGCCGGCGTTCAGGAAGGCCACGCGCAGAACGGCCATCGTCCTGTCGGCGTAGGTGCGCAGGCGGTCGCCGAGCTTCGCCTCCTCGGTCGACAGCGCGTCGCAGGCGAGGATGGTCGGCAGGGTGCGGATGCGGTCCGCGAACTGGCCGGCAAGGTGCCCGAAGGCCTTCTCCTGAGCAGCCGTGCGCTGGTGGATGATGTCGCCGACGAGAACGAAGAACACGACCATCACCGGAGTGAGCAAAAGCACCGCGAGCGCGGCCTGCCATGACACCAGCGTCAGCGCACCGGCAGCAGTCAGCGGCCCTGCAATCATCATGCGCGCCGCCAGGCGGTGGCCGACCACCAGCGCGGCGATGGCCTCGGGGTAGCGCCGCAGCGCCACGACGACGTGGCCGGCGGCGAGAGACTGGACGCGTCCGGCCGGCATTTCGCCCAGCCTTCGCGCAGCTGCGGCGCGCACCACTGTTGCGGCGCGCGCTTCCGCCGCCGCCTGCATCCGGTCGGCCAGCAGGCCTACGGCGGCGGAGATAAGGAGGAAGCAGGGGACCGCGACCACCAGCCAGGGTTGGACATCTTGTCCCATGACCAGGGAGCCGACGACCATGGCGGCGGCCGCCAGAAATCCCAGCCGCAGGCAGGTGCGGGCGAGATGCAGTGCGAGCAGGCTTCCGACGCCGGTCCGGCGTATCGTTTGCAGCGCGTCGAAGCCGTGCGGCGTATGGTCCTGCGTCCTGTTCCGCTTTCGCGAAATGGGGTATCTCATGAATCGCTTCTCGCACGTGGCCGCGCCGGCACTTTGACGTGAGTCAATCTGCCGGGGAAGGGTTCGTCCTATCTAATGCCTCGCTGAAAGGACGCATGATGTTTGACCCGCTTCTTGTCGACCTTTCGCGGCTGCAATTCGCGCTGACCGCGATGTACCACTTCCTGTTCGTGCCGCTGACGCTCGGCTTGTCCATCATGATCGCCATGATGGAGACGGTCTATGTCATGACGGGGCGCACCATCTGGCGCGACATGACGCGCTTCTGGGGCGTGCTGTTCGGCATCAACTTCGCGCTCGGCGTGGCCACCGGTATCACGATGGAGTTCCAGTTCGGCATGAACTGGGCGTATTATTCCCACTATGTCGGCGACGTCTTCGGTGCGCCGCTGGCGATCGAAGGCCTGATGGCCTTCTTTCTCGAAGCCACCTTTGTGGGACTGTTCTTCTTCGGCTGGCAGCGGCTGTCGCGGCAGGGTCATCTCGCGGTCACCTGGCTGATGGCCATCGGCACCAATTTCTCCGCTCTGTGGATCCTGATCGCCAATGGCTGGATGCAGAACCCGGTCGGCGCCGCCTTCAATCCCGATACGATGCGCATGGAGGTGACCGATTTCGGCGCCGTGCTGTTCAACCCGGTAGCCCAGGCCAAGTTCGTCCACACGGTGTCGGCGGGCTACGTCTGCGGCGCCGTATTCGTGCTCGGTGTGTCGGCCTGGTACATGCTGCGCAGGCGGCACGTCGAACTGGCGAAGCGCTCCTTCGTCATCGCCGCGGCATTTGGCATGGCCTCCGCCGCGTCTGTCATCGTGCTGGGCGACCAGAGCGGATACGCCCTGACCGACAACCAGAAGATGAAGCTCGCCGCCATCGAGGCGATGTGGGAGACCGAGCCCGCTCCGGCCTCGTTCACGCTGTTCGGCATACCGAGCCAGACCCAGAAGGTCACCCATTTCGCCATTCATATCCCCTGGGTGATGGGGCTGATCGGTACGCGCTCGATAGACCAGCAGATCCCTGGGATCTTCGAACTGGTCGAGAAGGCCGAACACCGGATCCGCAACGGTATCCCGGCCTATGACGCGCTGGAGCGGCTGAAGGTGAATCGCGCCGACGCCGAGGCCCGAGCCGCGTTCGACGGCGGCTCGGCCGATCTCGGCTATGCGCTGCTGCTGAAGCAGTATGTGGAGGATCCGCGTGAAGCGACAGACCAGCAGATCAAGGACGCCGCCTGGTCCACCGTTCCCGGCATTCCCTGGCTGTTCTTCAGTTTCCGCCTGATGGTGCTGGCAGCCTTCATCCTGCTCGGCGTGTTCGGCGTGTCGCTCTGGTACACCGCGCGCGAGGAACATGCTCCGGACTGGCTGTTCCGCATGGCGGTGCTGGCACTACCCTTGCCATGGCTGGCCGCGGAGTTCGGCTGGTTCGTCGCCGAATTCGGACGACAGCCCTGGATCATCGAGGGCGTGCTGCCGACGTTCCTGGCCACCTCGCATCTCGGCGTCAGCAACCTCATTATCACTATCTGCGGCTTCACCATTCTTTACGGAACTCTGGCCGTCATCGAAGTGAAGCTGATGCTGAAGGCGATCCGCAAGGGTCCCGAGATCGCCGACGTTGTCGACGGCCTCCTGCCCGGCGCCGTCGAGGAGCCTCGGCATGCGCTGAAGCCCGCCGAATGACGCCGGCAGCCAGGGAGCTAGGATCATGATCGAGTTTCTGTTCGACTACGCCACGCTCAGGGTGATCTGGTGGGTGCTGCTCGGCGTCCTCCTTATCGGCTTCGCGGTGATGGACGGCTTCGACATGGGCGTCGGAACCCTGCTGCCCTTCGTCGCCAAGACCGACACCGAGCGCCGCGTCGCCATCAACACCGTCGGCCCGGTATGGGAAGGCAACCAGGTGTGGTTCATCCTCGGCGGCGGCGCCATCTTCGCGGCCTGGCCGGCGCTCTATGCATTGAGCTTCTCCGGCTTCTACCTGGCTATGTTCCTGGTGCTGATGGCCCTCATTCTGCGCCCGGTCTCCTTCAAGTACCGCTCGAAGAAGCCGGACCCAAAGTGGCGCACCCGCTGGGACTGGGCGCTGTTCGTCGGCAGCAGCGTGCCCGCGCTGATCTTCGGCGTGGCCGTCGGCAACACTTTGCGCGGCGTGCCCTTCCATTTCACGACCGAGCTGCGGCCGATCTACGAAGGCAACCTGTTAGGCCTGCTCAACCCGGTCGCGCTCTATTGCGGGCTGGTTTCGCTCTCGATGCTGGTGATGCACGGCGCGGCTTGGCTCACCTTCAAGGCCGAAGGGCCGGTCTCGCAGCGCGCCCGCGCCATGGGTTCCACGGCAGCGCTGGTCACCGCCGCCCTGTTCGCCGGCGGCGGGGTGCTGGTCTGGCTTGGCCTGCTCGGCGGCTACAGCGTGACCTCGCCGATCGTCTGGGACGGGCCGTCCAACCCGCTCGGCAAGACCGTCGTCGCCGATCCCGGCGCATGGCTCGGCAATTTCCGCGCCCATCCGTGGCTGTGGATCGTGCCCGTTCTCGGGGTGGTCGCTCCGCTGTTGGCGTGGGTAGGCTTCCGCTCCGGGCGGGAAGGGCTGACCTTCCTGGTTTCCAAGCTGGGCGTCGCCATGATCGTGGCCACCGTCGGCATAGCGATGTTTCCAATCCTGCTGCCTTCGAGCACCAACCCGGATCATTCGCTCGCCGTCTTCGACGCGTCCTCCAGCCGCGACACGCTGCGCAACATGCTGTTCGCGACGGTCATCTTCATGCCCCTCATCCTGGCCTACACTGCCTGGGTCTACAGCGTGCTGTGGGGCAAGGTGAGCGCCAAGGACATCGAGAACGCCGGCAATTCGGCCTACTGATAGGAGGCGACGCCAATGTGGTACTTCGCGTGGGCCCTCGGGCTGGGTTTCGCCGCCGCCGTCGGCATCCTCAATGCGCTCTGGTACGAGCTGAGGACCGTTCGCGAAAGCCCGACCGACGAAACGCCCCCTGTGCCGACGCCATAGCGCGACATTCCGGTCTGACCGCTTCAGCTCCGGGATCGTGAACATCCCGAAACCCCTCTGCCGGCAATAGACGGCCGCCGCCGCGGTTGCGATGGGCGGCAGGTTCCGTTT
>JAEUMA010000035.1 GCA_016793565.1 Rhizobiaceae bacterium | reverse complement strand
CATCCGCGCGATCGGCGAGCCGATCCACGGCCAGCCGGCCGAGACGATCTCGATGGCGAAGCTGCTGACGCTGCTGTTCGAGGTCACCGAACTGTTCGATATGGCGACACGGCCGGAACTCGTGCTTCTGCAGAAGACGATGGTGGTGGTGGAGGGCGTGGCGCGCAAGCTCGACCCGTCCTTCAACATGTGGAAGACGTCCGAGCCGGTAGTCGGCAGCTGGATCGCGCAGAATCTCGGGCCGCGCGGACTGCTCACCGACGCACGCGACGGCGCCGGCGCACTGCTGGCGTTGGCCAGGCAGGCGCCGGACCTGGCGGCCAGGACGGAGCGCCTGTCGCGCGAGATCGACGCCATGGCAGAGCACGGCCTGCGCTTCGACGAGGCGACGGCGCGCGCGATCGGCAAGGCGGAGGCCCGCCACACGCGTTCCGGCCGCATCGCGCTCTGGGTGATCGCGCTGACGCTGCTTTGGTTCGCATGGCATGTCGGCTAATTTGACCGCAATGCTGTCAATGCGTACATTGATTGCATTGCAGTCAATGGCGGAGCCGGCAGCGTGGCCAGTCTGACAGTCCGCAACATCGAAGACGAGACGAAGCAGGGCCTTCGCCTGCGCGCCGCGCGCCGCGGGCATTCCATGGAAGAAGAGATTCGCGCCGTCTTGCGCGAGGCCGCGGCAAGGCAAGACGAGCCGTCGCGGAACGGCAACCTCTACGAAGACATCAGGGCATTGGTCGAACCGCACGGCGGCTTCGATATCCCGATCCCCGCGCGTCAACTCGCTGCCCGCGCAATCCCGTTCGGAGACCGGGATGGCGACGATTGATCATCCTGGATACCAACGTCATCTCAGAAGCGTTCAAGCCCGATCCCGACCACAATGTTGGGTACTGGCTGAGACGACAACCCAAAAGCGGGCTTTTCACGACCGCGATCAACAAGGCGGAACTCCTCACCGGACTGGCCATGATGCCGGACGGCAAGCGCAAGCAGGTAATAGCGGACATTCTGGCCGTCTTCTTCGACGACTGTTTGCAGACCCAGGTGCTTGCCTTCGATGAGCCAGCCGCGCTTCAATATGCCCGCATATTCGCGCAGCGGCACAGGTCGGGCCGCCCGATCTCGGAGATGGACTGCGAGATCGCGGCGATTGCGCTGACCGGCGGTTATGCGGTAGCGACACGCAATGTCAGCGATTTCGAGCACTGCGGCATCGCTGTGATCAATCCTTGGGAAGCCCCCCGATGAGCCTCTCAGCCAAGCGCATCCTGCTCGTCATCGGCGGCGGCGTCGCCGCCTACAAGTCGCTGGACCTGATCCGCCGGCTGCGCGAGCGCGGAGCGTCCGTACGCTGCGTGATGACGGCCGCGGCGCAGCAGTTCGTCACCCCGCTGTCGGCCGGCACGCTGTCGGCCGATCACGTATTCACCGATCTGTTCGACCGCAACGACGAGCACGATGTCGGCCATATAAGGCTGTCGCGCGAGGCGGACCTGATCGTCGTCGCGCCCGCAACCGCCGACCTGATGGCCAAGCTCGCGACCGGACAGGCGAACGACCTCGCCTCGGCGGTGTTGCTGGCCACCGACAAGCCGGTACTGATGGCGCCGGCGATGAACCCGCGCATGTGGTCGCATGCCGCCACCCGGCGCAACCGCGAGACCCTGGCACGCGACGGTATCCGCTTCGTCGGCCCGGCGCGCGGCGAAATGGCCGAAAGCGGCGAAGCGGGCGAAGGGCGGATGGCCGAGCCGCTGGAAATCGTCGCCGCTGTCGAGGGGTTGCTCGGGAGGCGTACCGGCCCATTGGCGGGGCGTCGCATCGTCGTGACATCGGGGCCGACGCATGAGCCCATCGATCCGGTGCGCTACATCGCCAACCGCTCCTCGGGCAAGCAGGGCCACGCGATCGCCGCGGCGCTCGCGGAACTGGGCGCGGAGGTGGTGCTGGTATCCGGCCCGGTGACGATTGCCGATCCGGCCGGCGTCGAGACCGTGCATGTCGAGACGGCGCGGCAGATGCAGGCGGCGGTCGAGGCGGCACTTCCCGCCGACGCGGCCGTCATGGTGGCGGCGGTGGCGGATTGGCGCGTGGCGTCGGAGGCCGGCGAGAAGATCAAGAAGGGCGCCGGCGGCGCGCCGGCCCTACAGATGGTGGAAAACCCCGACATCCTCGCCGGCGTGGGCCATCACAGAAAGCGGCCTTTTCTCGTCGTCGGCTTCGCAGCGGAAACGCAGGATCTGCTCGCCAATGCCCGGCAGAAGCTGAAGAGGAAAGGCGCCGACATCATCGTTGCCAACGATGTTTCGCCGCAAGGCGGCGTCATGGGCGGCGACCGCAACGAGGTTCGGATCGTCACCGCCGGCGGCGTGGAGGAATGGCCGCTGATGGACAAGGATGCCGTCGCCGCACGGCTGGCCGAACTGATCGCGCGCCGCCTCGCCTCGACGCTGACCTGAGGCCTCGGATCTACCGGTCGAGAACCTCGCGGACCTTCGCCGCGAGCGCTTCGATCGAGAAGGGCTTGGCTATGAAATCGACACCATGGTCCAGCGTGCCGTTGTGCACGACGGCGTTGCGGGTGAAGCCTGTGGTGAACAGCACCTTGATGCCGGGCTTCAGCTTTTCCGCCTGATCCGCGAGTTTGCGGCCGTTCATCCCCGGCATGACGATGTCGGTGAAAAGCAGGCTCACCTCCGGATGCGATGCGAGCTTCTCCAGCGCCTCGGCGGCGCTGCCAGCATGAATGATCGTGTAGCCGAGATCGCGCAGGGCCGCGACGTTGAGGCTACGCACGCGCGGGTCGTCCTCCACCAGCAGGATCGTCTCCGTCGGCACGCCGCCCTGCGGGGCCGCCGCAGCTTCCGAGACCTGGTGATCGTCCTGACCGAAATAGCGCGGAAGGTAGATCTTGACCGTCGTGCCCTGCCCTAGCTCCGAATAGACCTTCACATGCCCGTTCGACTGCTTGACGAAGCCGAAGACCTGGCTGAGGCCGAGGCCGGTGCCCTTGCCTACCGGCTTGGTGGTGAAGAAGGGCTCGAACACCTTCGCGGTGACCTCCGGCGGCATGCCCGTTCCGGTATCGGTTACCGCCAGCATCACGTACTGGCCGGCCGGAACGTCGGCATTCTCCGCCGCGTAGCGATCGTCGAGGTGAGCGTTGGCGGTCTCGAGCGTCAGCCGTCCGCCGTCCGGCATCGCGTCTCTGGCGTTGACGGCCAGATTGACGATGGCGTTTTCGAGCTGGCTGGGATCGGCGTGGAGCCGCCAGATGCCGCCGGCGAGAACCGTCTCCAGTTCCACCGCCTCACCCAGCGAGCGGCGCAGCAGATCGGACATGCCGGCCAGCAGGCGGTTGGCGTCGATCACCTGCGGGGCCAGCGGCTGTTGACGCGAAAACGCCAGCAGCCGCGAGGTCAGGCTCGCCGCGCGCCCCGCCGCATCGATGGCCGCATCGACCAACTGGCCAACATCGACATCGCCGCGCGCGATCTTGCGCTGCATCAGGTTGAGCGCGCTGATGATGACGGCCAGCATGTTGTTGAAATCATGTGCAATGCCGCCGGTAAGCTGGCCAATCGCCTCCATTTTCTGAAGCTGGCGGGTCTGCTGCTCGGCCTTCTCGCGATTGGCGATCTCATCTTCCAGCGCGGCATTGGTCCGTGTCAGCGTTTCTTGCGCCGCCTCCAACTCGGAAAGCCGCCGGTGGGTATTCCATACGCCATAGATGCCGAGCAGAAGGATGCCCGCCAGTGCCGCCAGGGAACCGTAGCGCAGATAGTCCGCCGAGCGGTCGGCCGCGTCCAAGCGCTGGCGCAGCTCGCCGCTTTCCGTCCTCAGCATTTCGTCGACAAGTTCGCGAATGCGGTCCATCACGCGCTTGCCGCGGTCGCTGCGGACGAAATCCAGCGCGCTCTCGCTGTTTCCCTGTCGCATCAGCGCGATGACCGTGTCGAGTTCGGCCTTCTTCTCGGCGATCGCACTGGCAAGCTGGTCGACGTTCAGCGTCTGCGCCGTGTTGCCTGCTACCTCCTTGCGGATCTCCGAAAGCTCGCCGGGTATGGCCGAGACAGCGGCGGAGTAGGGTTCCAGATAGCTTTCGTTGCCGGTGAGGAGGTAGCCGCGCTGCCCCGTCTCCGCGTCTTGGACCAGCGACAACAGGCCGACGATGCGGCGCTGAAGCTCCAGCGCGTCGCGGGCGGCCTGGTTGTCCTGCTGCTGGCTCTCAATGAGGAAAGAGCGGATGCCGATGATGCCGGCTATCAGCAGAAAGCCGGCCACCAGCGGCAGCAGCTGCAGGCGATAAGCCCTCCGCGCGCGCCGTATCATCGGAGCGCGGCGCGGGCACCGCGCATCCGTCCAAGCAATGGCGAG
>JAEUMA010000017.1 GCA_016793565.1 Rhizobiaceae bacterium | reverse complement strand
CGTCGCCAGCCCGCGGCAAATGCTGGAAGCCGCCGCTGCCGAGGCGCGGGCGCTGGGCATCACGCCGCTGATACTCGGCGATGCGCTGGAGGGCGAGGCGCGCGAGGTGGGCAAGGTGCTGGCCGGGGTGGCGCGCGCCTGCGGTCGACACGGATTTCCGGCCAAAACGCCTTGTGTGCTGTTGTCCGGTGGCGAGACGACAGTGACTTTGCGCAGCTCAGGCGGATGCGGCGGGCGCAATACGGAATTTCTGCTGGGCCTGACGCTGGCCCTCGACGGAGCCCCCGGCATCCATGCGCTGGCGGCGGATACGGACGGCATCGACGGCTCCGAGGACAATGCCGGTGCCTTTGTCGAGCCGCAGACACTGGCGCGCGCGGCGGCGAAGGGGCTGGAGGCGCGGGTGCATCTGGCCGGCAACGAGGCCTGGGAATTCTTCGCCGGACTCGACGATCTGCTGGTCACCGGGCCGACGCGGACCAACGTCAATGATTTTCGCGCCATCCTGATTGCCTGATGTCTCGGTCATTGTTGATCTGAAGTATCGAATACAGTGACCAATGTGAGGCTATCGCGGGCGAACCGGCGGCCCTACAATGGCCGCTCCAACCGAGGGAGGCGTCGCCGTGACCGTACGCGAACCTGAATTCAATACCGACCGCGAGACGCTGGCGCGGCGCCTCAAAATGATTCTGCCGGCGCACTGCCTGCTGATCGACGACGAGGATCTGCGTCCTTACGAGTGCGACGGCCTGACTGCCTTCCGGCAGCTGCCGATGGCCGTCTGCCTGCCGGAGAACGAGGGGCAGGTGATCGACGTCTTGCGCACCTGTCATCAGCTCGGCGTGCCGGTGGTCGCTCGCGGGGCCGGCACCGGCTTGTCCGGTGGCGCCATGCCGCATGCCCAGGGTGTCGTGCTCTCGCTGGCGCGTTTCAACAAGATACTCAAGGTCGACCGCGACAGCCGGACGGCCATCGTCCAGCCCGGCGTGCGCAATCTGGCGGTGTCGGAGGCGGCGGCGCCTTACGGTCTGTATTACGCGCCCGATCCCTCGTCGCAGATCGCCTGCACGCTGGGCGGCAATGTCGCCGAGAACTCCGGTGGCGTGCATTGCCTGAAATACGGCCTGACGGTGCATAACGTCTTGCGCGTGCGGGTGGTCAGCATTGAAGGCGAGGTATTCGAGATCGGCAGCGCGGCGCCGGATAGTGCCGGTTACGACCTGCTGGCGCTGTTCATCGGTTCCGAAGGTCTGCTCGGCGTGGTCACCGAAGTGACGGTGAAACTGGTGCCGAAGCCGGAACTGGCGCAGGTGGTGATGGCTTCTTTCGACGATGTCGGCAAGGCTGGCGATGCGGTGGCGGCGATCATCGCTGCCGGCATCATCCCGGCCGGGCTGGAGATGATGGACAAGCCGGCGACGGCGGCCGTCGAGCCCTTCGTTCAGGCCGGTTACGACCTGACAGCCGAGGCCATCCTCCTCTGCGAGTCGGATGGCACGCCAGAGGAAGTCGCCGAAGAAATCACCCGCG
>JAEUMA010000008.1 GCA_016793565.1 Rhizobiaceae bacterium | reverse complement strand
CGACAACGAATCTCAACGGTCGCGATCTGCCCGGATCAGCAGCGTACTATCAGTCTGCACTACACCTTTCGGCGTCATGGCGCTGATGGCCTGAGCTCGACGATAAAACTCCAATCTCTTGTGCCGCTCGTCGACCGCTTTGGTCAGCAATTGTCGAACTTCCGACTCGACGCTTCGGTTGTTCGCCTTCGCCATCTCTGAAAGCGCCTCAAGTAGCGTAGCGTCTTCCAGTTTGATCATGATGTCGCCCATCACGGACCTCCTAGTCCATGCAAATTAGTATACCCGCGCCTTGGGTGCTATCTTCTTCGGGTCGATGCCGCCCTTATCGACCGGCATCATCGTCTCGGTGTGGACGGGCCGGTAGCCGAGCGTCACCTCGCCGTCGGGCGCCACCCAGGCCAGCGAATGCTTGCGCCAGTTCGCGTCGTCGCGCGCCGAGAAATCCTCCCGCGCATGCGCCCCGCGGCTCTCCTTGCGCGCCTCGGCGCCGTAAACCGTGGCGATGGCGTTGGCCATCAGGTTCTCGAGTTCCAGCGTCTCGACCAGGTCGGAGTTCCAGATCATCGAGCGGTCGGTGACCTTGATGTCCGGCAGTTCCTTCCAGATCGCCGAAACGCGCTTGCAGCCCTGTTCGAGCGATTCCTGCGTGCGGAAGACGGCGGCGTCCTCCTGCATGGCGCGCTGCATCTTCTCACGCAGCACGGCCGTCGGTTGTGAGCCGTCGGCGAAGCGGAGCCGGTCGAAGCGCGCCATGATGGCGTCGACCGCCTTCTCGTTGATCGCCGGCACGGGCGCGGCGCGGTCCACCACCTCGCCTGCCTTGATGGCGGCGGCGCGGCCGAACACGACGAGGTCGATCAGCGAGTTGGAACCGAGCCGGTTGGCGCCGTGCACCGAGGCGCAGCCCGCCTCGCCCACCGCCATCAGGCCGGGCTGGATGCGATCGGGCTCGTCCGGCGTCGGGTTCAGCACCTCGCCCCAGTAATTGGTCGGGATGCCGCCCATGTTGTAGTGCACCGTCGGCGATACCGGGATCGGCTCGCGGGTCACGTCGACCCCGGCGAAGATTTTTGCCGATTCCGAGATGCCGGGCAGGCGCTCGTGCAGCACCGCCGGATCGAGATGGTCTAGGTGCAGGAAGATGTGGTCCTTGGCCTTGCCGACCCCGCGGCCCTCGCGAACCTCCAGCGTCATGCAGCGCGAGACGACGTCGCGGCTGGCGAGATCCTTGGCGGAGGGGGCGTAACGCTCCATGAAGCGCTCGCCCTCGGAATTGACGAGGTAGCCGCCCTCGCCGCGCGCGCCCTCGGTGATCAGACAGCCTGCGCCGTAGATGCCGGTCGGGTGGAACTGCACGAACTCCATGTCCTGCAGCGGTAGCCCGGCCCGCGCGGCCATGCCACCGCCGTCGCCGGTGCAGGTGTGGGCGCTGGTAGCGGTGAAGTAGGCGCGGCCGTAGCCGCCCGTCGCCAGCACCACCATCTTGGCGGCAAAGCGGTGGATGGTGCCGTCATCGAGGTTCCAGGCCACGACGCCGGTGCACACCCCGTCGGTCATGATCAGGTCGAGCGCGAAATACTCGATGAAGAACTGCGCATGGTTCTTCAGCGACTGGCCGTAGAGCGTGTGCAGGATGGCGTGGCCGGTGCGGTCGGCCGCCGCGCAGGTGCGCTGCACCGGCGGGCCGTCGCCGAACTCGGTCATGTGGCCGCCGAACGGCCGCTGATAGATCTTGCCGTCCTCCGTGCGCGAGAAGGGCACGCCGTAGTGCTCCAACTCGTAGACGGCGGCCGGCGCCTGCTGGACCATGTATTCCTGCGCGTCGGTGTCGCCCAGCCAGTCCGACCCCTTGACGGTGTCGTACATGTGCCATTGCCAGTTGTCCGGCCCCATATTGGCGAGCGATGCGGCGATGCCCCCCTGCGCGGCCACCGTGTGCGAGCGGGTCGGAAACACCTTTGTGATGCAGGCGGTCTTCAGCCCCTGCTCGGCCATGCCGAGCGTGGCGCGCAGGCCGGCACCGCCGGCTCCGACGATGACGACGTCGAACTTGTGGTCGACAAAGCGGTAGGCCTTGCCGTTCTGTGCGGTCGCCACGTCTCAGCCCCCGAATGCCAGCTTGAGCAGCGCGAAGGCGGATGCGGCGCCGACTGCCACTGTAAAGAATGTGTTCAGCATCAGCAGCACCAGCTTGCCGCCTTCGTCATGGACATAGTCCTCGATGATCACCTGCATGCCGAGGCGCATGTGGTAGAGGCCAGCGCCCAGCACCAGCAGCATGACCAGTGCGACGAGGGGGTTGGCGAGTGCGGCGCGAACGTCGGCGTAGCCGGCGCCGGCGAGCGCGACGAGCAGCCCGACGAAGAACAGCAGCAGAGGAATGTTGGCCACGGCGGTCAACCGCTGCCGCCAGAAGTGATCGGTGCCCTCATGCGCCGAGCCGAGGCCCCGCACCTTTCCGAGCGGCGTGCGCATGTCGCTCATGCCCAG
Organism: Rhizobiaceae bacterium; assembly: GCA_016793565.1. Lineage (GTDB taxonomy): Bacteria > Pseudomonadota > Alphaproteobacteria > Rhizobiales > Rhizobiaceae > JAEUMA01. Next base: position 681 of record JAEUMA010000008.1, on the reverse strand, counting down.
CCTCCGCGCAGGCCGAGGCCGACGGCCCAGACCAGGATCGTCAGCGCGACCGAACCGGCGAGCGTCGCCCAGGCGATCTTCGATGCGGTGTGCTTTTCGAGGCCGGCGCCGGTGTCCCAGACGAGGTGGCGTACGCCGCCCAGCATGTGGTGGAACAGCGCCCAAGTATAGCCGAACAGGACCAGCCGGCCGATCCAGGAGCCGAAAATGCCGTCGACGAAGTTGAAGTAGGATTCGGACGTCGATGCCGCGATCAGCCACCAGGCCACCAGCAGCGTGCCGAAATAGAGCGCGCCGCCGGTAATGCGGTGGAGGATCGACATGGTCATGGTGACGGGAGGCCGGTAGATCGACAAATGCGGCGAGAGCGGTCTCGCTTGGGTGGCTGGTGACTGGCTCATGGCTCCCCCAGTATCGTACCCGGCGCGACATTCCGCATGCGTCGCGGATGTCGCTGTTTGCGACTCCGGGGCTGCCGCGTTCTAGATCGCTTTTTGCACCGCGTCAAAGCCGGAAAACCGTTGTCGAATCCCTATTTAGTCGCAGCGTCGGGCGCTTCCCATGGCGGTGCGCGGTTCAATCGATTGAAGCTGTCGCGGCATCGCAGCATGGCTGAAGGCGCGATCCGCGCGTCTTGCCAGCTCCCGGCGTTAACCATGTTTCACCTTTGCGCGGCGAAAC
>JAEUMA010000732.1 GCA_016793565.1 Rhizobiaceae bacterium | reverse complement strand
CGTGCCTGCTTGAGGGCGATGTGGCGGTTGAGATCGTAGCTCCAGTGGCGGCTTAGCCCTTTCAGCCGCTCGCGTTCCAGGGCGCGGTCTATCCGTGCGATCAGCCGCTGCCGTCCGGGCGGGTCCGCGCTCGCCAGTTCGTCCATGTCGATTCCACAGAGAAGCTGCAGAGCGGCGCGGCCATGCGCGGCCGCCACCAGGGCGTCGCGCTCCGCCACGAAACGCTCCCGCTCATCAATCAGCCGCTCCATTCGCAACTCCTTTCGCATCCACGCGGACGACTATCCTTCGCGGTCGCGGAGGCGGGGACAGATTGGCCGATCGAGTGGCGAGGGGTTTTGCTCAAGCCGTTGACTCCGAAGCGTTAGTTTCGGAGAGGGCACCAACAATGTTCTTTGTTTGTTCACATACCCGGCGAGCGTCGATATAAGAACATATTCCTACAACGGGGAGATGTTTCGTGCGATCAGCCGCAGCCTGCCTGAAAGAAGCGACCGAGCCGGGTTCTGGCGGCCTTCCCGCCCGGTGTTCGACACCTGTCTCCCAGCGGCGCGACGAACGGGTGCTCGAACTCTGCGAGGCCATGATCGACATCGCGGCAGCACTCTACAACGTCTCGGGCAAGGAACTGAGACGCGCCGGCCGTACGTCGCTGAACGTTTCGCGCGTGCGTCAGGTAGCCATGTATGTGGCCCATACCGCGCTTGGCCTCACCATGGGCGACGTGGGGCGCGGCTTCGCGCGGGATCGCACAACCGTGCTGCACGCCTGCCATCTTGTGGAAGACCTGCGCGAGGACGCCGAATTCGACCGGCACGTGATCCTCACGGAGCGGGTCGCGGTGGCTGCGCTGCGCGCACGGACGGTGGTCTGAGATGCCGGGCGAGGATATCGGGCGCGAACGTGCGCGCATCCTGGCGTTCCTTGCCGGAGGAGAAGCGAGCCTGGCCGTCTCGGCTGGTGGCAGAGGGACCGTGCTTCTTGACAGCAGCGGACGCGGCACGATCGGCTGCCGGCTGGAAACGCTGCGGTCACTTTGTGCCGACGGGCTGGTCCGCCGCGAAAACGGCAAGGTGATGGCGCGGTCGGACCCGGCGCAAGCAGCCGCCCGGCCGGGACCGGGTCGGGAAATCGAGACGGCGTCGATCACGGTCGACGGCGTGGCGCAGGAGGTGCAATTCAATGCGGCCGAGTCGCCGCTAACGCTGCTCGCGCGGCGGCGTGTGCGCGACGGCAAACCCTTCATCGACGCATGTGAGTTCGCAGCAGGCGAGCGGCTTCGCGCGGACTACACGCGTGGCCAGATCATGCCGCGGCTTGGCGCAAACTGGGTGGCCAGCGTAGCCAGCGGTCGCCGTGGCGGCGGACGCGGCGGAGTTGCGGACCTCACGGACGCGGCGCTCTCGGCACGGCTGCGCGTCGAGCGGGCGCTGGAGGATGTGGGGCCGGAACTGTCGGGCGTGCTGGTGGACGTCTGCTGCTTCCTGAAGGGGCTGGAGGTCGTGGAGACGGAGCGCGGTTGGCCGGCCCGGTCAGCCAAGGTCGTGCTGAAGGCGGCACTGCGGGCGCTCGCGCGGCACTACGATCCGGCCGCCGGCGCGAAGCCGCCGGCCCGGATGCTGCATTGGGGAGCGGACGACTATCGACCCGCCCTGGGCTGAGCTCAGGCGGACTGTTCGAGGGCCGCTGCGGCTTCGCGCTTCATACGCGCGATCATTGAGCGCACGCCGTTGGCGCGCTGCGGCGAAAGGTGCTCGACCAGCCCGAGCCCGCGCAGCGCCGCCTCAGCGTCGATCGTCCCGATCTGGCTCGCGCGCTTGCCGGAGAACAACGCGATCATGATGGCGACCAGGCCGCGTACGATATGGGCGTCCGAATCGCCGCGAAAGCCGATGACCGGATCGGGCCCTTCGCCACGCTGGCTGAGCAGCCAGACCTGGCTGACGCAGCCGGGAACCTTGTGCGCGTCGTTCCGCGCCTCCTCGGGGAAAGGCGGCATCGCTTCGCCTAGGTCGATGACGTAGCGATATCGATCCTCCCACTCGTCTAGGAGCGAAAAGTCGTCGCGAATGCTGTCGAAGGAAGCCATGACGCAGCCGGATATAGTCCGCGCGCGGCTCCAGGTCAAAATGAGCTGACTACTCCGCGGCAGCCGGAACGCTGCCGGTCAGCGTCTGCGTGTCGGCTACCTGCGGCGTGTCGTCTTCGTCGACATAGCGCAGAACCATGCGCGTTCCCTCGCGGGCGCGCCCGGCGATGGTATGGAACGCCGAGGCGCCCGTCTCGCATACGTCGGGCTGGCGTTCGCAAATTCCCGCGATGTCGCTGACGGCTGCGCGGGCCGCAAGTAGCGCCTGCAATGGAGCGACGGGAGCCTCGCCGTTCTGCGCGCCCGTATTCAGAGGCAAAAGCAGAAGCACCAGCGAGAACCAAAACGTCATGCGGATGAGAAAGCCCACGGCAGTATCCCAAATGCGGCGACGGAGCCCCTGAGGTGGCCGTCTTCTGAAGACGATAATGCAGCACCGCCGCAAAAGGCCGATTGCGCGGAAAGCTCAAATTTTAGCGAAATCCGTCGATCGTCTGATCTGCCGCTTTCGACACGAATTCGATTCAAGAACGAGTGGCTTCTTCAACATTTCGGTAACCATATAAGTATCTGAAAAACATGCAGAAAATTTTATACCGTCACTCATTGCTGAGCCTTGGCGTCGCATCTTTGCTGGGCAGCCCGGCTAACCCCCCATTTACCATGAAGCGCGACTGCCACTGGAGGGCGGCTTCGCGCTGCCGATATTCAACCTGGCGTGGTGCGTGCAGGGCGGTGGCCTTATCCATTCCTTAAACGCTCGATGCGACTTTGAATGAAACACAAAAGCAGACCCCTGACGGGGCGGTGTGAGTGCGTAAGAGTGACAATCGCGGTTTCCAGCGAGCAGAGTTCTGCCGGATATCTGGCGCTTGGCTGCCTGCGCCTGGTCAATCCAAGCGTCGCGGAGGCGGCTGACCGGGCGCGCCAGTCGCGCCTTTTCGCCGTGCTTCTTACCGGCTCGCTGTTGATCGCCAGTGCATATGCGATCCTGCTGCCGCCGCTGCTCGGAGGATCGGGCACGGTCGGGGCCATCTGGACGGCGCTGGGCGCGGCCTGGCTCGTCACCCTGGCGGTCGCGGCGACCGGCAAGGACCGCCTCGCGGCTCCGGTGGCGCTGGGGCTCTCCGCGATTTTGCTCGGCTTTCTCGTCGCGGTGGCGGGCGGCCTCGCTTCGCCGATTGCGCTCCTCCTGGTCGTGCTGCCGCTGGAGTCGTGGTGGGTTCGCCGCTCGACTGCTTCCTTGTGGACGGGCGGCGCGGCCGCGCTTTCTGCCGTTCCGATCGCGCTGGCTTTCGACGGCGCCGTGCCGGCGGCCGCGCAGCCCGCGGCCTGGCACTGGCTGTTGCCGTTGGCGTATTCGGTGACGATTGCCGCAAGGGCGCGGCTCGTCCTTGGCAACACTGTCGAGACCGAGCAGGCTCCGGCCGGCAGTCAACTGGAGGATCTGCTGGAAGCGGTGATTTTCCGTATGAATTCGGCCGGCGAGGTTACGGACGCTTCCGCCAAGGCGCGTAGGCTGATGGGCCTTGCGCCGGAACTTCTGCTCGGCAGCGGCCTTTTTGACCGCATCCATGTGGCGGATCGCGTGGCCTTTCTATGCGCCCTGTCGGATCTTGGCGAAGGTGCCGACTTGCGCACGGTCGAACTGCGCGTGCGGCTGCCGAGATGCCCACAGGGTGGCAACGAGGGCAAGTACCAGGCGCTGTCCTTCGAGTGCTATCGCGACAGTGATGCAGGGATCGTCGCGCTGGCGCGATCCAACGACGAACTCGCTGCACTGCGCGGCAAGCTTAAAGCCGCCGTCGACGCAGCCGATAGTATCGACGTGGCCAAGGCGCGCTTCCTGGGCGCAGTGAGCCATGAGTTACGCACGCCTCTCAACGCCATCATTGGCTTCTCGGACATGCTCATGCACGAGATGTTCGGCGGCTTCCAGGATCCCCGCCAAAAGGAGTATGTTGGCCTGATCCTCGAGTCGGGCCATCACTTGCTGTCGGTCGTGAACGCCATCCTCGACGTTTCCAAGATCGAGTCCGGAACCTATCGCATCACACCGGAGCCGTTCGCCTTCTCCGAAGCGGTGGGAATGTGCCGCTCGATGCTGGGGCTCCAGGCCGCAGACAAGGGAATATGCCTGGAGGATCAGGTCTCGGCCTCGGTCGGCTTGGTTCATGCCGACCGCCGTGCGGTCCAGCAGATGCTGATCAACCTCGTTGCGAATGCGATCAAGTTCACCCCGGCGCAAGGCAAGGTGACGATCGGCGCGAACCGGGTCGGTTCCCGCGTCCATTTTTGGGTGAGCGACACCGGCATCGGCATTTCCGAGGAAGATCTCAAGCGGATCGGTCAGCCCTTCACGCAGGTGGACAACGACTATACGAGGCGCTTTGAAGGCACCGGACTGGGACTGTCGCTCGTGAAAGGGCTGGTGGGGCTGCACAAGGGCACCATGTCGATAGAAAGCGCGCCGGGGGAGGGCACCGTCGTGTCGATCAGTCTGCCCGCCGACGGTCCGGCGGAGCGGCCGGAGGAAACGATGCCTGCCCGGCTGCCCGTGAAGCGGCCCGCGGCCACGGAGAAGCACGATGGCGCGCTCCGCAAAGCAGGCTGAGCCCGCTGTCGAGCAGGGCGGTGGCGGCCCGCTGCAGGAATTTCTGGGGCGCGCTGGCGGTGCGATCGCCCGCAACCCCGGCCTGGTGGGTGCGTCCACCGCGTTCGCTGTGACCCTGTCCTTCGTTTCGGCCAACGCCTTGTGGTATCAGCCGCACGCACATCTGGGAGCGCTGTTCCCGACCCGTGACTACGGGTCGGCGATGGTTCCCCAGCCAAACGTGGAAGAGCCCGCGACCACGATCCGGATCGAGCGGCCGGAGGGTGCGCTCGTGCCCGAGGCCGATCCAAAGGTCGAGCACGTGCAGAAGGTGCTGATGTTGCTCGATCTCTACCGCGGCAAGGCAGACGGAATTGCCGGCCCTAATACGCGGAGGGCGATCGCCGACTATCAGAAGCTGATGGGGCTGAACGTCGACGGCGAGGTCGACGAAGAGCTTCTGGTTCTGCTGACGGCCGAGGAACGGGCCATTGCGGCTTCCGCCGCTTCTACGAAGACCCAGCCGGACAGTGGCCCCAAAACGGGATCCATTGTGCCGCAGCCCGCGCCGCGCCAGGCAAAATCCTCGGAGCCGGCAAAGCAAGGGGGCCTCGATCCTCGGATCGTCAAGATCCAGGCTGGCCTTCGCGCCTTTGGCAACAAGGATCTGGAAATGGACGGCGTGGTGGGCGCGCGCACGCGCGCGGCCATCAAGGAGTTTCAGGCGCTGTTCGGACTACCTGAGACGGGCGAGCCGGACGAAGCGGTCTATGCCAAGATGCGGTCCGAAGGGCTGACCAACTGACGGCCAGCCATGCGCGTGACCAGCGACCTGTTCGTCTCAGCACTCCTGCGCCGGGTCTTCGGCGGCGGCGGCTTTGGCGCCATCGTCAAGCGCGGCGCGACGGAGGCGGGCAGCATCTTCGTGCTCAGCAGAAGGGATTTCCAGACGGTCTGCGTCTACGGACCGGCGCCGCAGACAAGCTATGCCGCGGACAGCCCTGACGACAGGCTATTTGCCTTGTTGATGGAAGGCGTGCCCGACCAGGAAGCCCAGGAAAGGCTCGACCGCGAAATTCGGTTCGACCCAGACGTCTGGATCGTCGAGATCGAGCCGGCCAAAACGCCGATCGGAGAATTGCTCGGCCTTAGCCTGCCTTGAATTCGCGCGGCGAGGCTTGATTGGCGGCAACATGCACCACCGGCTCCGGGCTCGGCCTCCGGCGGAGGGAGGACGATAGGGATTCCTCACGCCAGCCGCGCACGCGCTCGATCGCTGCGTCGGGATGGAGCAGCCTGAAGCGCTCGATGAACAGCCTTATGCCCTCGGGGTGCGCGAAGCTGGCCGGGAAGACTGCCGCCACCACCACGAAGGCCTCTTCGGCGCGGAGGTCGAGCGCCCGCAGGGCCGAAAGCAGCGCTGAGTAGTTGGAGGCCTCGGTGATCTTGCGGGCCTGCCGGAACTCGATCTCCAGCAGGTCGGCCAGCACGGTCTGGAAGAAGGCCGCATGCCCCGTCAGCGCGCTTTCGCGAAGCTTGTCGTAAAGCGACACGGAGATTTCGGTAACCTCGGCGGCCTGCTCGACCTCGCCTCGCATCATACCGCGCAGGCGACGACGGGCATTTTCAGCGAAAGCGCCGGGATAGGGCTGAGACATGGCGGTTGGCTCCTTGCGTACGTCCTTCCGATCCTCCGCCTGCGCC
>JAEUMA010000705.1 GCA_016793565.1 Rhizobiaceae bacterium | reverse complement strand
CGCGACGGCGAAGGCGCCGTTGGCAAAGCCCAGCGCAAACACATTGGCGGTGAGCGGCCAACTGCCCTGCGCAACCGCGGAACCTGCCATCGCGCCCAACATGATCGCCGAAAGAACACAGCCGCCCACGGTGAAATATTTAAGAACAGACGGGATACGGCGCGACAGCAGGCTGCCGGCCACGCCGACCAGCACCATCCCGGCAAAGACGCCGCCGTTCTGGACACCGGAAAGACTGGTTGTCTCACCGGGAGTCATGCCGAACACCAGGCCGGCGAAAGGTTCGAGGATGAGATCCTGCATGCTGTAGCCGAGCATGGAGACGAACACGAAGATCGTGAACAGACGCGCCTGCGGATCGGCCCAGGCATCGGCCAGGCTCTCGCGGAAGCTCACCGAAGGCGCATCGTTCAGCGACGCGCGGATGCGAGGTCGCGCCCGTTCCACGCCGGTGACAGCGACCGTCGTCAGGGCCAGGGCGGCAACGCCGGCCACCGCGGTCACTTCGATCAGCCTGCTCATCGAGAACGGATCCAGGAACCTGCCGGAAATGACCGCCGTGATCGCTATGCCGAAGATCATCATCAGCCAGACCACCGTCGCGGCGGCAGGCCGGCGTTCGGGCGCAACGCTGGAGGCTAGGAGAGCGAGCAGGGACGTTCCCGCCGCGCCGATGCCGAAGCCGATCAGCACAAAGTCGAGCATCGCGAGGACGAACCCGACCGGAAAGCTCTCCGCCATCAGCGCGGTCGACATCGCCGCCCCGACGCCCGCCAGTGCCAGCAGCGCGACACCGCCCACGATCCAGGGCGTGCGCCGACCGCCGCGGTCGGACACGTGGCCCCATAGCGGCCGGGCGATCTGCACGCCGTAGTGCACCCCCACGAGGATGCCGGGGATGACCGCGGCAAGCCCGATCTCCACCACCATGATGCGGTTGAGGGTGGACGTGGTGAGCACCACGATCGAACCGAGCGCGGCCTGGACCAGGCCAAGCCTGAAGATGCCAATCCAGCCCAGCATCTTGGGATCGTCCATCGCTTATCCTCCCATCGCACGCGCGGCGAACGCGCTCGCCAGCATGCCGAACACGAACATCGTCGTGCCTGTGGCGTTGAACCAGGCAGCTCGACGCAGAGGATCGCTCAGGAGGCGGATCATGCAGCCAGCCTGGCCCGCCAGCAACGCGGCGACGATCGCGGCGTGGACAGTAAAGCCCCACGCAAGCAGGAGCGCGACAACCCCCAGTTGGGGGATCGCCATGACAAAGCAGGCAAGGCGAGCCGCCGCGTCGATCCCGAGCGTTGCCGGCAGACTTCGCAGACCGGTGCGTCGATCGCCCTCGACCGATTTAAAGTCGTTGAGCGTCATGATCCCATGCGCGCCGATGCTGTAGAGAAGTGCCAGCCAAAGGATCGGCATGCCCGGAAAGCCGCCAATGGCGGCGGCCGCCGCCGTGAACCAGGGCAGCCCCTCGTAGCACAGCCCGACCGCCGCCGGTCCGAGCCAGCCACTGCGTTTCAGCCGGAACGGCGGCGCACTGTAGGCCCAGGCCAGCACCAGTCCCAGCACCGCGGCGCCAAATACCCATGGTCCCAGCCACCAGGCCACGAACAGCGACAGAAGCGTATTGATGACTGCAATCCAGAGACCCCAACGCCCCGGCATGCGGCCGGAAGGAATCACCCGGTGCGGTTCGTTGATGGCGTCGACGCCGCGATCATACCAGTCGTTCACGGCCTGACTGGTTCCGCACACCAGCGGACCGGCCAGCAGGATGCCGGCGACTACGTAGGACCAGCGGTCGCCGATCGCCACTCCGGAAGACACCACCCCGCATCCGAATGCCCACATCGGCGCAAACCAGGTAATGGGCTTGAGCAGCTCGATCGTCGTTGAGATCGACGGGACCGTCGCGGGAGCAGGGGCGGCAATCGGCTCGGCCATATGCCCAAGGTTAGCCAAAGCCGGAGGAATGTCAATAAAGATTGACATTCATGACCGTCAATCAGGACTGATCGTCGGTGTCCGAGATGCCGTAGCGCTTCAGCTTGATGTAGAGGCTCTGACGGCTGAGACCGAGCATATCGGCCGCCGATGCGCGGTTGTTGTCAGTAAGCCGCAAGGCGGCCTCTATGCAGAGCCGTTCGATGATGTCAGCCGTATCGCGAACGAGATCCTTGAGCGGAACCCTGCCCACGAGTTCCGTGAACGGCGTCGAGGTGCCCGGAAAGCCTAGCGGACCGGCTGGGGCCGCGTCGCCGCGAGACGGCTCCCGGATCGTGAAACCGTAGAGCAGCCCCTGTTCGCCGGCAAACCGCGCCGCCGATACTTCGACCTGATCGGTGCCGCCGACCTCGTCTCGGATGACCGTCGAGAAGCGGCGCACGGTACCGTGCTCGCGCAGGTTTGCCATCAGCACGTTCAGGTCGACACTTGAGCCGCCGAGCCAGTTCTCCAGCGAGCGGTTTTCGACACGGTCGAAGCTCACCACCCGGATCATGTCGAGAAAGGCCGAATTGGCCTTGATCACGCGGCCGTCGCTGTCGACCATCACCACGCCCTCCGGCAGATGATCGATCATGTAGAGAAGGCTGGCGTCGAGCGGCGCCCGAGGGTCGGTCAGGGCAGTCTCCTCGCTCGCGAAGCACACCAACAGGTTGGTGCGTCCGTACTCGCGAAAGGGGGTTACCCGCAGTTCCATATACGTGTCCAGCGTCGCCGGGCGCGCCCGGAAGACGTCTGCCCTGCCTCGTGCGGCGAGCATCGACAGATTTTCCGTGGCCATTGCCTGGTCGGCTTTGGCGAACAGGCTCGCCGCCGACATGCCGATGAGCTTGCGAAGCGGCTTGTCGAGCATGTGCGCAGCGCCGTCGTTGGCATCCAGCACCTTGAGGGTTTGGGATTCGATGACGACGAGCGGTTCGACCGCGAGGTGGAACAGGATGCGGTAGCGGGATTCGATGTCCCGCAATTTCCGATAGTCCTTCTCCATTTCGATCTGCGAGCGCACAAGGCGCTGCTGCATCTCGGCCATGGGCCGAAGGTCGGTACCCAGCGCCACCTTGTTGGGCCAGCCCGAAAGCGCGACCAGTCTGTAACCGATCGGAAGGTCGCGACCGGCCCTGCCCGGGTGATTGACTTGCCGGGACCGGGTTGTAGTCAGCTTGACCGCTTCGTCCAGAAGCTCGTCGATCTTGCCGCGACTCTCGACGGTCACCGTGTCCTTCCATGGCTTGCCGACCCAGTCTTCCAGGTCCCAGGCCTTCAGGGCGCGGTCACGGTAGGCGATGTCGATGACCGTACTGTCAGCTCCGAGGACGAGGGTCACGTCGGACCCC
>JAEUMA010000115.1 GCA_016793565.1 Rhizobiaceae bacterium | reverse complement strand
TCTCTAGCGGTCAGGGGTCCCACCGATCACCCCGCCGGCACTTTTCGTTTGCCCGCCGTCCCCGCGCATGATTTGACGGCCGCTCCCGCCGGCACCGCATCGAGATCATGTCGCTTCCCCTGCTCGCCCTCTTCATATCGGCCTTCGCCTTCGGCACGACGGAATTCGTCATTGCCGGCGTCCTGCCGCAGGTCGCCGAGGGCCTGGGCGTCTCCATCCCCTCCGCCGGCTATCTCATTTCGGCCTATGCGCTCGGCATCGCCATCGGCGGGCCGCTGCTGACGCTGGCAACCGCCCGCCTGCCGCGCAAGCTTCTGCTCGTCGGCCTGGCGATCGCCTTCACCCTGGGCCAATTGGCCTGCGCCGTCGCGCCGAGCTTCGGCGCCATGCTGGCGATCCGTGTGGCCGTGGCGGTGGCGCACGGCGCCTATTTCGGCGTCGCCATGGTGGTCGCCGTCAGCCTGGTCGCGGAGGACAAGCGCAGCATGGCCGTGGCGCTCATCCTCGCCGGCCTCACCGTCTCCAACATCGTCGGCGTGCCTGCGGGCACGGCCATCGGCAATCTCTGGGGCTGGCGCGCCACCTTCTGGACAACCTTCGGGCTCGGCATTCTCGCGATCGCCGCCATGCTCGCGCTGCTCCCCGCCACCGCCGGCGCGGTCAGCCGGCCGGCAGGCTTCCTGAAGGAGGTCCAGGTGCTCGGCCGCCAGCAGGTCTGGACCACGCTGATCATCATGCTGATGCTGATGCTCGGCCAGTTCGTCCCGTTCACCTACATCGCGCCGCTGCTCGGCGAGGTCACCGGCCTCGCCCCGGAATGGATCCCGCTCGTCCTTCTGCTCAACGGCGTTGGCGCCACCGTCGGCGTGTTCCTCGGCGGCAAGCTGGCCGACTGGAAGCTGATGCCGTCGCTGATCGCGCTGATGGCGGTTCAGGGCATCGTGCTCGCGCTGATGTATCTGGTCAGCCCCTACCCCTTCGCCATGGTCGCCGTCGTCACCGTCTGGGGCGGCATCAACTTCGCCATCGGCACGCCGATCCAGTCCCGCATTCTTGCCTGGACCGCCGACGCGCCCAACCTCGCCTCCGCCCTGATCCCGTCCGGCTTCAACCTCGGCATCGCCATCGCCGCCTCGGTGGGGGCGGCGATGCTCGGCTCGGGCCTCGGCTATCGCGATCTGCCGCTGGTCGGCGTCGCCGCCATGGCGGTCGGCGTGGCGGTCGGGCTCTTCTCCTATGGCTGGGAGCAGAGCCGCGGCCAGCGTCCCCCGGTCCGCGCCGGCTAAAGCATGTCTCCCGAAAGTGGGAACCGGTTTCGGGACAAAGACATGCGCAAAATCAGATACCTAAAGCATGTTGCGTGAATCCTTTTTCACGCGACATGTTCTAAGCGCCGCTGCGCCGTTTCCGACATCGCGCGTCGGCCCCGAACGCCTGCCTGCGCTGGCGAAAAACTATTATCCGGCTAATCTGTAGCCGGTAGCCATGATGCCGATTCGACCCTCTCCAACTGCCGGCCGGCGCCATATGCCCGCCACAGCGCGCGCACCGCGGCGATGAGCGGCTCCGTCGTCCTGCTGCATCTGGCGGGCGCCGTGGCGCTGATGCTGTTCGCTACGCGCATGGTCAAGACCGGTGTCGAGCGCGCCTATGGCGACGTGCTGCGCCAGCGTCTGCGCCAGACCATGAAGAACCCGCTGCTGGCGGTTCTGGCGGGCATGGGCCTGGCGATCGCCCTGCAGAGCTCCACCGCGGTGACGCTGCTGGTTTCCGGCTTCGCCGGCGCGGGCATCGTCAGCGGCATGGCCGGCCAGCTCGCCGTGCGCGGCGCCGAGATCGGTTC
>JAEUMA010000691.1 GCA_016793565.1 Rhizobiaceae bacterium | reverse complement strand
GCTGTTCCTGGCCGCCAACCCCGGCGTCGACGTTCGCCTGGCCGCCAGCACGGACTATGTGCGCTTCGCCGATGGCGAGTTTGACGCCGATGTAGTCTACGGCTCTCCGCAGGGCGAGGATATCGTCGTCTTGCCGTTGGGCGAGGAAGTGGTCACGCCCCTTTGTGCTCCGGCGCTGGCCGCGTCGATCGCAAAACCTGCGGATCTGCTCGAACATGTGCTGATCCGTTCCGACAACAAGCGCGTCCGCTGGCCGGACTGGTTCGAGGCGAACGGGTTGGGAACCCCGCCGGCGCACGGCATGAGCTTCGACCGGAGCTTTCTGGCCATCGCCGCGGCCGTCGACGGGGTCGGCGTTGCGCTGGAATCGACGAGGCTGGCGCAGCGGGAACTGGCAAGGGGTTACCTGATCGCCCCGCTTCTGGGGCGCTCGGTCGACCTTCGCTATGTCGGTCATACCCTCTGCTTCCCGAAATCAGGCTCCCAGAGGCGTATGGCTCGCCGCTTCGCCGACTGGCTGCTCGCCGAACTCGGTGAGGAACCGTTGCAGGAAGCGCCTGAGATTGGTGAATCCCGCTCATCATCCGATTAATTCTTCGCGCTTGTCGCGTTCTCGGCTTCTCCGCTAGTCCGAACCCCTGTCAAGGAGCCGCGACGGGAGGGCGGGTGCATGACGAACGGCCTTTCCGCAGCGGCGCAGCCGCATGCCGGCGTTGCGGAGCCGGCGCCGGACCGGATCGTTTCCGTGTCGATGGCGCCCTATGACGGCTACCATCTCGCTCAGGCCCTCGCCAGCCTTGCCAGCATTGGCGCCACCCATGTCGAGCCGGCCTTCATCGTCGGCTATACCGATCCGTTCACCGAGGACGCCTTCCTGCCGGAGCGCGCCGCGCAATTTCGCAGGCAGGTCGAGGCCAGCGGCCTCGGCTGCCTTGCCATGTCATCGCACATGGATCTGGGTGCGCCCGGCGCGCTGGAGATTTTCACGCGCCGCATGGAGTTCGCTGCGGGCATCGGCGCACGCGTAATCGCCACCAACGCGGCGATACGTCCCAACGCCGCAGCCTTTTTCAGCAGCATGGAGACGCTCGTCCCCCTCGCCGAGCGGTTGGGCATCGTGATCGCGCTGGAGAATCCGGGCGACGGCCGCGATAATGTTTTCAACACCGCGGCGGACGGGCTCGAACTCGTCGCTCGTTTCGGCTCGCCTCATGTGCGGCTGAACTACGATGCGGCCAACACCGCCTCGCACCGTCCGTCCTTCGGCGATTTCGCGGCGGACGCGATCCTGGCGCTGCCGGCTTCCGCGCACGCCCATATCAAGGATCTGTGCGCCACGGACAAGGGCTGGTTCTTCACGCCCATCGGCGACGGCGTGATCGGCTGCGACCGCATCCTCGACGCGCTGGTGCAGTATCGGGGCCTGCCGGTCAGCATTGAAATGCCGCTGCGGTTTCATCGCAACGCCAAGGCGCAGCCGGTGCGCCGGGAACAGCCGGTGCCGCTGGCCGAGATAGAAGCCGCGCTGTCGCGATCGCTCGCTTTCGTGCGGGAAAGGTTGGGCCGGAACCAAGGAAGAGGGAGGTTGCCGTGATCACCAACAGGGTGCTCAACGATCCTGATGAGGTCGTCAAGGATACTGTCAAGGGAATGCTCGCGGCCCATCCCGACCTTCTCGCCGCCACGGACAATCCGCGCGTGCTGCGCTCGGTCCGGGCGGGCGAGAAAGGCCGCGTCGGCATCGTAACCGGTGGTGGCTCGGGCCATGAGCCGGCTTTCGCGGGCTATGCCGGTCCCGGACTTGTGGATGCGGTCGCGCTGGGCGAG
>JAEUMA010000679.1 GCA_016793565.1 Rhizobiaceae bacterium | reverse complement strand
TTGACGATAGCGCCGCCGCCCGCGACGGTCATCGGCTCCGCCGCCTCGCAAGAGCAGACGAAGGCCGCGTTGAGGTTGACGTCCATCACCTCGCGCCAGACCTCGATGCTGGTCTCCGTGGCCGGGATTCGCCGCACCAGCGCGGCGTTGTTGACCAGGATGTCGAGCCGGCCGAAACGGTCGAGCGCCCGCGCGAAAGCGGCCTTCACCTCATCGGCCTTGGACACGTCGGCCGTAAGTGCCAGCGCCTGGCCGCCCTGCGCCACGATCGCCTTGGCAGCAGCATCAGCGACCTCGGCATTGCGGTCGAGTATGGCGACGGAAGCGCCCGCCTGCACCAGCAGCTCGGCCGTCTCGCGGCCGATGCCCTGTCCACCGCCGGTAATCAGCGCGACCTTGCCGGTGAGCGAGAACAGGCCCTGCAAAGCTTCGTTCATGGCGGCCTCAGTGGATCGCGGCGTACATGATTTTCTCCTCGGACGCCTCGGTCGAGGAAAACTCCTCGACAATGCGGCCCTGCCGCGCCACCAGGATACGGTCAGAAAGGCTGAGGATTTCCGGAAGATACGAGGAGATCACGACCACGGCCATCCCCTGCGCGGCCAGCGAGCGAATGAAGTCGTGGATCTCGGCGATGGCGCCGACGTCGACGCCGCGCGTCGGCTCGTCGAAGAACACCACCTTCGGCTTCTGCACCAGCGACTTCGCAACCACCACCTTCTGCTGGTTGCCGCCAGAAAGTTCCACGATGCGGGCGCGGCTGTTGATGGCACGGATCTTCATGCGCTGGATCCAGTCGTTGCCGACGCTCGACTGCTCGCGGCGGGACACCAGCACGGCGCTGCCCTCGGGCGTGGCCAGCTTGGCCGTATAGATGTTCTCGTCGATGCGCATCGTCTCGAAGAAGCCGTTCAGCTTGCGGTCCTCGGTGATGTAGACGATGCCGTCGGCGATGGCCTGGCGCGGGATGCGGTAGCGGATCGGCTTGCCGTTCAGGTAGATCATGCCGCCATAGATGAAATTGCGCTTCAGCACGCCGGCGACGACCTTGGCGATCTCGGTGCGGCCAGAGCCGATCAGGCCGGAAATGCCGGTGATCTCGCCGGCATAGACCGAGAACGACATGTTGCGCACCATCTTGCCCATGATGACGTTCTGGACGGACAGCACCTTCTTCTTGCGTGCGCCGGTGGCCTGCGGCTTGCGTGCCTCGGCGTAGTGCGTCTGCGAGAGGTCGCGGCCGACCATGTGACGCACCAGCGTCTCGCGGGTCATGCCTCTGGTCGGCCCGCTGAACACCCGCTCGCCGTCACGCAGCACGGTGACGCGGTCCGTCAATTCCAGCGCCTCCTCCAGCGCATGCGAGATGAAGATGATGGCGACGCCCTCCGCCTTGAGGCGGTGGATCAGGTCGAAGAAATGCAGCTTCTCCTCAGGCGTCAGCGTCGCTGTCGGCTCGTCGAAGATGATCAGGCGCGCCCGGTGGTGCACGGCGCGCGCAATCTCCACCATCTGCTTCTGCGCCGCCCCCAGCGTCGACACCATCGCGGTCGGATCGACGTGAAAGTTCATCGACTGCAGGAGCTGCTGGGCCGCGATATACATGCCGCGCAACCGCGTCAGCACCTTTTCGCGGCCGAGAATGATGTTCTGCGCTACCGTCATGGTGGGGATCAGGCTGGTCTCCTGATAGACCATGACGATACCGGCGGCGAGCGCGTCGGCCGGCGTGTCGAAGGTGATCTTCCTGCCGTCGAGCAGGATGTCGCCCGACGACAGGGAGATCGCCCCGGCCAGCGCCTTGCACAGCGTCGACTTGCCGGCGCCGTTCTCGCCGACGAGCCCATGGACCTCGCCCGGCCTGATGTCGAAGTCAACGCCGCTGATGGCCTTCGAACCCTGGTAGATCTTGGTGCCCTGGACGACGCTGACCAGCGGCTCGGAACCCTGCCCGCTCATTGCAGCGTCTCCCCGTCGATCTCGACGATCTTGCCGTGGCCCTTCGACACCGCATAAACGCGGCCGCCGGTGGCGGCGATACCGGTGACGCCGTGGCAGGTTCCGCCGACACGGCTGTGCAGGCTGGATTCCGGCTCGAACTCGTCGTCCAGGAAGGCGACCAGCCCATAGGAGCGCGGCGGCGCCCACGCTTTGACGCTGCCGTGCTTACGCAGGCCGCCACCCTGGACCGGCTCCAGGTAGTGGCCCTCCGACCGCAGCGCCGGCGCGATCCAGAAGGCCGGATCGATGCGTTCGATCATCTTGTTGCGGTAGCCGTCCTCGGTCAGCACGAAGTCGACCAGTTGGGTGCGCAGGGCGAACATCGTCAGGCAGTAGCCGCCGCCGAAACGGATGATGCGACCAGGATAGCCCGGCAGATTGGGCATGGCGATCGCCGGCCAGCCGCTGCCCCGCCCGGAAAGCGGGAGGCGCAGCACGTCGTGGGTCCAAGCTTCGGACACGATCAGCGAGGACCCGTCCGCCGAGAGACAGATGCCGGCCGGCCAGCCGAGCCCCGAAGCGAGCACCTCGACCGCATTGGTGGACGGATCGATGCGCAGCACACGGCCGCTACGGCGCTTCTGCATGAGGTCGTGCGTCCAGCGCTCGGGGCCGTTGTCGGCCGAGCCGTCGCAGACGTAGAGCCCACCGTCGGGCGCGAACATCGTCGCGGTCGGACATTTGAGACCCGATCCGCCTTCGACCCTCAGCATCCGGCCGCTGTCCGGCCCGTCGGCGAAGGCCAGTCCTTCGCCGGCTACACAGACCACCACGCCGCCGGCCGGATTGGCGGCGAGCGCCGTCGCCAGTCCGTCGAACTCGGCGACGATCGTCGGCGTCGACGCGAAATCACCAGCCGCAAACTTCATCAGCCGCCGCCCGGAGCTAACGTAGGCGCTGCCGTCAACGGCGAAGGCGATGTCGTCGGGATCGGTTATCGCGGTATAAACCACCCTCGCCTCGTCGAGCCGGGAATTCGGCCGCATCGGGCCGTCGAGCACCGGATTGGCGCGGCGGTCGCGGTTGCGGAATAGGACTTCCTTGAGGATGCCGAGAACAACGCTGCTCATTTCGCCTGCCCTCCCTTCTTGGTGGCGGCAGCAGACGTCTTGCCCCAATAATTCTCCGGCCCGTTCCAGTCCGGATCGGCATCCGGCAGCTTCACGCGGCCGATGCGGTCGTTGGAGAGGCCGCCGATATAGAGATAACCGCGCTCCTCGCGCATCGAGGTGACGGACGGATGCGACTTGCCGCCGATGTCGCCCAGCGTCTCCAGGATCTCGCCCGCCTCGTTGAACTTCACCACGCAGCCATTGTTGATGTTGGGATAGAGCCACTCGTCGTTCGGGATGCGCTTGATCATGCGCGTGCGGAAGCCTGGGTCTTCCATCGCGAGGTCGTAGGCCGGCGTGCGCAGGCCGACCAGCGCAAGCCAGTAGCAGCCGTCGGAGGCGCGGTTGATGTTGTCGGGCAGGCCCGGCAGGTCGGCGATCAGCGTCTCCAGCCGCCCGGACTTCGGCCCGGCGATCCAGTAGCGCTCGATGCGGCACGACCAGGTGGAGGCGAACAGGACCGACTGGCCGTCATGCGAGACGCAGACGCCGTTCGGGAAGATCTGGTCGCGCAGCAAAGTGCGCGTCTTGCCGGTTGCGGGATCGAACACGATGATGCGGCCGTTGCCGCGGCCTTCGAGCGCATCGGTCGCCCAGGTGTGGGCGGTGTAGCGCAGCGTCGCCTCGCTGAAATAGATCTTGCCGTCCGGGGCGATGTCAAGGTCGTCGGCCAGCACGAGGCGGGAATCGTCGATCACCTTGCC
>JAEUMA010000677.1 GCA_016793565.1 Rhizobiaceae bacterium | reverse complement strand
TGACCGAAAGCCGGCACGACCTCAGACCGACCATGGCCGAGACGGGGTTCGTCTGGTTCCAGCGCGTCATCGCGGCCTACAGCCTGCTCTTCGGGCTGCTCTACTGGATCAGGCTCATCGGCCTCTACAGCGGCCCGCTATGGCGCTTCGACCTGATGCCGGTGCACTGGCAGGTGGCCACTGTGACGCTCGCCGTATTCTACCCTTTCGCCGCCATCGGCCTGTGGATGCTGGCGTCCTGGGGGCCGGTCATCTGGTTCATCTGCGCAGCGACCGAGACGGTGATGTACGCCCTTTTTCCAGCGCTCTACGGCTACCGGTTCAGCATCGTCCTTTCGCACCTTCTGGTGGTTGCGCTCTACTGCGCGTTTCGCATCGTCATCTATACCCAGCGGCGCGCTCGCCTAGCGTAGAGAAACGTTAACGCTCTTTCGCGCGAAGTTGCGTGTAACCTATCGTTAAGCCTGGCCTTTAAGTTCAATTTTATGTGCATTCGATAGTGTCGTGACCAAGGTGAGAAAAAACATCACCCGGCGACAAACGAGAGGCACAAACCCATGATCAACTCGCGTCCGGCGGCAAAAGCCGCCCCGATGGCCGATGATCGCCGCGATGCGATCCGCGCCCTTTACATGGAATCCCTGCAACTGGTCGAGCGGCTGCACCGCCGTCTTCTGGACGTCATCAAGGACGAGTTCGACCGCAACGGGCGCAGCGACATCAATGCCGTGCAGGCGTTGCTTCTGTTCAACATCGGCAACGCCGAGCTGACCGCCGGCGAACTGCGCTCGCGCGGCTATTATCTGGGCTCCAATGTGTCGTACAATCTCAAGAAGCTGGTCGACCTCGGCTTCATCAATCACCAGCGTTCGCGGGTGGACCGCCGTTCGGTACGCGTGAGCCTGACGCCGAAGGGTCAGGAGATCGCGGAGGTTGTCGGCGGGCTGTATGAGCGTCACGTCGGCTCGATCGAGCAGGTGGGCGGCATCAACGGCGAGGAGTTCCGGCAGATGAACCGGGCGCTGCAGCGCCTCGACCGCTTCTGGAACGACACCATCGCCTATCGCATGTAGTGCCGGCTGCCGGCTTCCGGCGATCAATAGTGTTGCAAAAAGGCCGGCGTCGGCAACGACGTGGGCCTTTTCGCATCCGCTTCACGGGCTCGTGTGTGGCCTTGGTCGCAATGACGCCATATTCGGATGACCAACCAAGGTTTGGAGAGGTGCGTCCTCCGGGACGGGCCGAATGAGAGCCGGAGGGTTCCCCACTGCGGGTGTCCGCAGCGTGGTTGGCCATTTATTAAGGTTGACATACGCATAGTGGTGAACCGGGCGCTTTGTCGTGAAGCGCAGGAACGGGGTGTTTGGATTTGAAGATGGTAACGAGTCGCAGAAAGTTCCTCGCCGGGGCAGGTACCCTGGCCATGACCGCCATTACGTCGGCCGCCAGTGCCCAGGACGTGATCGACGATATTCTGAAGTCGGACCGCCGCGGTAACTGGAACGACGAGTTCGATGCGCGCGCTTCTCAGGGCGGCAAGGTGTCGTCCAGCCTCCCGATCCTCAGCCCCGAGACGGTTACCTATGTGGAGCGGGCGCTGGGCCAGTACTCCAACATCGTCGCCCAGGGCGGCTGGCCGGTCGTGCCTGCGGACAAGAAGCTGCAGATCGGCGTGGTCGACGCGGACGTCGAAGTGTTGCGCAAGCGACTGATCGTCTCCGGCGATCTCTCTTCGTCGGCCGGCATTAGCCGCTCGTTCGACACCTATGTCGACACTGCGGTCAAGCGCTTCCAGGCCCGCCACGGGCTGCCTGCCGATGGCGTGTTGGGCAAGTACAGCTACGCGGCCATGAACGTGTCTGCACCGGTGCGGTTGGGGCAGCTCGAGACCAACCTTGTGCGCCTGCGCTCGATGTCGGGCTTCCTGGGCAACCGCTACGTGATGGTGAACATCCCCGCCGCGCAGATCGAGGCGGTGGAGAACGGGCGCGTCGTGCTGCGCCACACTGCCATCGTCGGCAAGATCGATCGTCAGACGCCGATCCTGAATTCCAAGATAAACGAGGTGATCATCAACCCTTACTGGAACGCGCCGGTGTCGATCGTCCGCAAAGACATCATTCCGCTGATGCGCAAGGATCCTCAGTACCTCACCAAAAACTCGATCCGTATCTTTGGCCCCGATGGAAACGAGATCGATCCGACCACGATCGACTGGTCGACCGAGGATGCAGTGCGTTTCCGTTTCCGTCAGGATCCGGGCTCCGGCAACGCCATGGCCTCGGTGAAGATCAACTTCCCGAGCCCCGAGAACGTGTACATGCATGACACGCCTCAGCAGAGCCTGTTCTCCAAGCTGATGCGCTTCGATTCGTCGGGCTGCGTGCGTGTGCAGAACGTGCGCGACCTGGTCACCTGGCTTCTGCGCGACACGCCGGGCTGGACGCGCCAGCGCTTCGAGCAGACGATCAAATCTGGCGAGAATACGCCGGTTCAACTCGCCGATCCGGTGCCGGTCTATTTCACCTACATCTCCGCCTGGTCGACCGGCGACGGCGTGGTCCACTTTCGCGACGACATCTACGCTCGCGATGGCGTGGACGAGCTTCAGATCACCTCTTCGCTCTGAAGTCCGGCAACCAGCCGATCTGAAAGGGGTCGCCCTCGCGGGCGGCCCTTTTTGCTGTCGTTTTGCCGCAAAACGGCGAGCAAATTTCGCGGGCGCGAACATGGCAGCGGGCAGGCTTGTGTGTTAATTGCGCGCGCAAACGACACCCCCACCGGAGAGAGAATACGCCATGTCAACCGCGACGGCCGCCTCCAGCCTGCACGACAGCTTCTTCAATGCCCCGCTCGAGCAGGTCGATCCGGAAATCTTCGGCGCCATCCGCAAGGAACTCGGTCGCCAGCGCCACGAGATCGAACTGATCGCCTCCGAGAACATCGTGTCCCGCGCCGTGTTGGAGGCGCAGGGCTCGATCATGACGAACAAATATGCTGAGGGTTATCCGGGCAAGCGCTATTACGGCGGCTGCCAGTTCGTGGATATCGCCGAGGAACTGGCGATCGAGCGTGCCAAGAAGCTGTTCGGCTGCAACTTCGCGAACGTCCAGCCGAATTCCGGCAGCCAGATGAATCAGGCGGTGTTCCTGGCGCTGTTGCAGCCGGGTGACACCTTCATGGGGCTGGACCTCAACTCCGGCGGACACCTGACGCACGGCTCGCCGGTCAACATGAGCGGAAAGTGGTTCAAGGTCGTGTCCTACGGCGTGCGTCGTGACGACCATATGCTCGATATGGACGACGTCGCGCGACTGGCGGCTGAGCACAAGCCCAAGCTCATTCTCGCCGGCGGCACTGCCTACTCCCGCATCTGGGATTGGAAGCGTTTTCGCGAGATCGCCGATTCGGTCGGCGCCTGGCTGATGGTCGACATGGCCCACATCGCCGGCCTGGTCGCCGGCGGGGTTCACCCATCGCCGCTGCCGCACGCCCATGTGGTGACAACCACCACGCACAAATCCCTGCGTGGGCCGCGCGGCGGCATGATCCTCACCAACGACGAGGACATCGCCAAGAAGGTCAATTCGGCGGTGTTCCCCGGCCTGCAGGGCGGCCCGCTGATGCATGTGATCGCCGCCAAGGCAGTGGCTTTCGGTGAGGCGCTGCGGCCGGACTTCAAGGCCTATGCGAGCGATGTCGCCACCAACGCCAAGACGCTCGCTGCGAGCCTCAAGGACACTGGCCTGGACATCGTCTCCGGCGGTACCGACAACCACCTGATGCTGGTCGACCTGCGACCGAAGAACGCTACCGGCAAGCGCGCGGAGGCCGCGCTTGGACGCGCCAACATCACCTGCAACAAGAACGGCATCCCCTTCGACCCGGAAAAGCCGTTCGTGACTTCTGGAGTCCGGCTGGGCACGCCGGCCGGCACGACGCGCGGCTTTGGCAAGGCCGAGTTCTCCGAGATCGGCAACCTCATCGCCGAGGTACTCGACGGCCTCAAGGTGGCGAACTCCGACGAGGGCAACGCCAAGGTGGAAGCGGCGGTGAAGGCCAAGGTGGAGGCGCTGACGGCCCGTTTTCCGTTGTATTCCTATATGGGTTGATGGCTCGCCGCTGAACGCGAGGAGCTTGGCTGCCGATCCGTTGTTGTTGCCGAGGTTGGGCAGGCCCGCTATCGAACCTATCTCCAGGGCGTGAAACGGATGGCTCCGCCCATCACCTGAGGTTCAAAATGCGTTGTCCTTACTGCCAGTCGGAAGACACCCAGGTGAAGGACTCCCGTCCCGCCGAAGACGGCGCCGCGATTCGCCGCCGCCGCGTGTGCCCGGATTGCGGCGGCCGCTTCACCACCTTCGAGCGCATCCAGTTGCGCGATCTGGTGGTGGTCAAGAAATCAGGCCGGAAGGTGCCGTTCGACCGCGACAAGCTGATGCGTTCGGTCGAGATCGCCATTCGCAAGCGCAACGTCGACCCGGAACGTGTCGAGCGTGCGGTGACGGGCATCGTGCGGCAACTCGAAAGCTCCGGCGAATCGGAAATCCCGTCCGGCGAAATCGGCCGCCTGATCATGGAAGCGCTGAAGTCTATCGACGATGTCGCTTATGTGCGCTTCGCGTCGGTGTACCGCAATTTCCGCGAGGCCAAGGATTTTCATGAAGTTCTCGGCGAGCTCAAGGGCGAAGAGGATCGCGGCTGAGCCATGCCAGGCACCGCCGATGCGCGCGATGAGATCGACCGCCGCTTCATGGCGGCGGCGATCCGATTTTCTGCGCGCCATGCCGGACTGACCGCGACCAATCCTTCGGTCGCCACCCTGATCGTACGCGAGGATGGCGCGTTCCCGCGCATCGTCGGCCGTGGCGTGACGGCGGTGGGCGGCCGGCCCCATGCCGAACCGCAGGCGCTTGCAGAGGCGGGCGAACTCGCCCGCGGCGCCACCGCCTATGTGACGCTGGAGCCTTGCGCGCATCACGGCCGCACGCCGCCCTGCGCCAACGCTCTGGTCGCGGCCGGGGTCGCGAGGGTGGTGGGGGCCGCGAGCGATCCCGATCCGCGCGTCTCGGGCAAGGGCTACGCGATCCTGCGCGAAGCCGGCATCGAAGTGACCGAGAGCGTGCTGGCCGCCGAGGCCGCCGACATGATGGCCGGCTACCTCATGCGTTCTGTCAGGAAGCGGCCCGAAGTGATTCTCAAGCTTGCGGTCTCGTCCGACGGCATGATCGGCAAAGCGGGGGCAGGGCAGGTGGCAATTACCGGGCCGGTCGCGCGGCGCCAGGCCCATCTCTTGCGCGCGCGCTGCGACGCCATCGTGGTCGGCATAGGGACGGCGATCGTCGACGATCCTGAACTGACTGTACGTCTGCCGGGCCTCGAAGGCCGCTCGCCGGTGCGAATCGTGCTCGACCGCAATGCGCGCCTGCCTGTGGCGTCGAAGCTGGCGAGATCGGCGCGGACCGTGCCCGTCTGGCTGGCGGCTGCCTCGCAGGCGGATGCCGGGCGACGCCACGCGCTGGAACAGGCCGGCGTCCGCATGCTCGCGACCGAGACCTTCGACGGTTCGGTGGCGCTTCCGGAACTGCTCGACGACATGGCGGCGCAGGGCATGTCGTCCGTTCTCGTAGAGGCAGGCGCCGACACTGCGCGCGCTTTCCTCGCCGACGACCTTGTCGACCGCATCGTTCTATTCGACGGGCCGGTGCGGGTCGGCGACGGCGGTATCGCCGCGCCTTTCGACGCCGATCGCCTTCCGCCGGGTTTTAGGCTGCTGCGCGACGAACGATTCGGACCGGATCGATGCCGGGAATGGACGAGGGGCTGAGAGCGTGTTCACGGGGATAGTCACCGATATCGGCAGCGTTGCGAAGGTTGCGCAGCTGGACAAGGGCGTCAGGCTCCGAATCGCCACCGCCTACGACCCCGCAGGCATCGACATCGGTGCTTCCATTGCCTGCGCCGGCGTATGCCTCACCGTAGTCGCGCTGCCGCAGGCAGAATCCAACGAGCGCTGGTTCGAAGTCGAGGCCTGGGAGGAAGCGCTGCGGCTGACGACAGCCTCGACCTGGGGCATCGGCGCGCGCATCAATCTCGAACGGGCTCTCAGGATCGGCGACGAACTCGGGGGCCACATCGTCTCGGGACACGTCGATGGCATGGCCGAGATCGTCTCGCGCGAAGCGGAGGGCGAGGCGGTGCGCTTCCGCCTCGAAGCGCCGGCGCATCTGGCGAGGTTCATCGCGCCGAAGGGCTC
>JAEUMA010000652.1 GCA_016793565.1 Rhizobiaceae bacterium | reverse complement strand
ACCCAGTTGTTCTGCGGCGAAACGAAACGCGACCAGCTGGTCCGTTCGTCGACGTCGGCTGTTCCGAACAGAAGGGCCGGCGGCCCGGAGACCGGCGCGATCAGCTCGGAACCTTCATCGACGAAGGGAAAGCCGATGTTGAAGTGATAGAGCAGCATGTGCTCGGTCGGCAGGAAGCCGCGGTTTTCGACCACATCCTCCATCTCGAACCACGAGCCGCCCATTTCTGCCCGGTAGGTGCGCGTCATCACCAGGTTCTCGCCATAGGTCTGCGCCTGCGTGACCCGCCCTATCGCTTCGAGCAGCAGCCGCTCGCCCTCCCAGCGTTCGCCGAAGGAGACCAGCTCGGCCGGGATCAGGGCCGCGCGGTCATGCACGCCGTAGCGGTCGGTCGGCCGGGCCGGGAAATTGTAGTGCGCGACCGACGCCTCCTCGGGATTGCCGATGTGAAGGAGGCCGCAGGTGTTGTTCAAACCGCCGAGCCCCGCCCTCAGCCAGCCGAAATTAACCTGATCTTCGAAGAACCACGGCGCCGGCAGCAGCGTCGGGGGGATCCAACCAAGGGCGGCGCCGCGATAGTCGGCGCGACCGACGTCGAAACCGCGATCCACCGCGATCTCGAAAGCGAACCCGGTGCCGGTGCGAAACTCTAGAAGCCGCACACCGCGGGAGGGGCCGTTGTCGGACGTCAGCAGGCGGACGCCGGCAAGCTGCGACATGTGCCCGACGCGGCGCCGCAGCTCTTGCCCTGCAAACCCGAACAGTTCCATGAAATTCCTCCGTGTTATCGGTATCATAGCGATGTCGGCGCTCTGGACGCAACGGGTGGGGTAGCGTCTAATCGATATGCGAACAGGAAGACGCACGTGGTCGACAACGACAAGACTGGCCGGCTGGGCTTCGGCGCCACCATGGCCGAGGTGGCCGCACTCGCCGGCGTCACCAAGATGACGGTGTCGCGCGTGCTGCGCCACCCGGAGAAGGTGACACCGGCGACGCGGGCGCGCGTGACCGAAGCGATGGCGACGACGGGCTACGTGCCCAACCGGCTGGCCGGCAGCCTGACTGCGGGCGCCACCGGACTGGTCGCGGCGATCGTGCCGACCCTGCGGCATTCGCTTTTCGCCGATACGCTTGAAGGCCTGGCCGACGTCCTTTCGGAAGCCGGGCTCGATCTCATCGTCTCGTCGAGCGCCTATCGGACGGACGTGGAGGAAAGCCAGATCCGTTCTCTGCTGGAACGACGGCCGGAGGCGCTGGTGCTGACGGGGCTCACGCACACGCCCGGCGCGCGAGACCTCCTGCGCGGCTTCGGCCTGCCGGTCGTCGAGACGTGGGAAACAGGCGACGAGCCGATCGACATGGTCGTCGGCTATTCCAACCGCAAGGCCGCCCATGCCATGACGCGCCAGCTCCTGCTGGCAGGCTATGAGAACATCGTGTTCGTCAACGGGCCGAGCGAGAATAACGAGCGCGCGCGCCATCGCGCGGAAGGCTATCTGTCGGCAATGCGCGAGGCGGGCAAGGAACCCCCGCCGATCCACGTCGTCCACGACGAGGGCGCGATCCTGCCCGAGACCGGCGCGAATGCGCTTCGCGCCGTGCGCAAGAAACTCCCGGAAACGGACGCGCTGTTCTTCACCAGCGACGTGTTCGCCGTCGGCGCCGTCCTGGCATGCCGCGAGGCCGGCATAGCGGTGCCGGACGCAATCGGCATCGCCGGCTTCCACGACCTCGAGATCGGCCGCGTGGTTTCACCCACGCTCACCACCGTGCACGTGCCGGCTCTGGAGATGGGCCGACGGGCGGGCGAGATGATCCTGGCTCGGCTTTCGGGCCGACGCCATGGCGCCCGAGAGGAACTCGGCTTCAGCATTCTTCAACGCGCAAGCACGCGGCCTCCCACTAAATAGGCCTGGCATCAGGTCACGAAAGGGCGCGAAACCACGCTTGACAATCCTCATGTTACCGATAACATTCACCTGTCCGCATCAAAGCGGCCATGCGCCCCGTTGCGCACCAGGGAGGAATTGCCATGTTCAAATCGGTACTGGCGGCCGCTGCGGCCGCCGCCCTTCTGTCGACCGCAGCCTACGCCCAAGACAAGCCGAAGATCGGCCTGATCCAGATCGACCTGTCGAACCCGTTCCATCTCGGCGAGGTCGACGGCGCCAAGGAAGCGGCGCGGCGCGCCGGCTTCGACCTGGTTGTCACTAGCGGAGAGGGCGACGTGACCAAACAGATCCAGGCGATGGAAAACCTGATCAACGAGGGCGTCGACGCCATCTCGATCAATTTCATCGACGCCGCCGCTTTCGGCCCGACCATGGCCAAGGCCGCCGCCGCCAACATCCCCGTCATCTGCCTGCACTCCAAGATCGAGGGTTGCGCCGCCGTGCTCGGCTTCGACGAGCGCTACACCGGCAAGATCGTCGGCGAGTACGCGGTCGAACTGCTGAAGGCGCGCTACAACGGCGAGGTCAAGGGCGAGGTCGCCAATCTGCAGGGTCTGCTCGGCCAGGGCCTCAACACCGACCGCTCGGGCGGCTTCACCGACGTGATGGCGCAGTATCCGGGCGTCAAGGTGGTGGCGCAGGAGCCTACCAGCTGGGATCCAACCAAGGCCGTGTCGATCACCGAGAACTGGATGACCGCCTATCCGAACCTCGACCTGATCTACGGCAACAGCGACAGCCTGACCGTAC
>JAEUMA010000646.1 GCA_016793565.1 Rhizobiaceae bacterium | reverse complement strand
GATGCTCAGGCTGCGCGGTATGTGGCCGGGCGTCGTCAGCGAGACTAGGAAATACCAGGCGAACGGAAACAGCGTCCACAGGGCCGCAATCGTGGCAAGCAGAATGAGGCTGATGCGATAGACCAGCGCGTGTCTCATCGTGCGGACCTCCCGCGCAGGACCATGAAGCCGATCATCACCACCAGCGGAAACACCATGGTGATGACGGCGAGCGCGCTCGCCCTGCCAAAGTCGAGGTTCTGGAACGCCGTCTTGTAGGTGGCGAGATTGAGGGTGGTCGAGGATGTGCCCGGCCCGCCCTTGGTCATGATCCAGAGGTAGTCAAAGGCACGGTAGGTATCGAGCGTCTTGATGGTGAGGGCGATGGCGATCACCGGCTTGAGCAGCGGAAAGGTGACGTGGCGGAAGACCTGCCAGGCGTTCGCGCCATCGACCCGCGCGGCCTCGATCGGCTCTTGCGGCAGCGACTGCAGTGCGGCCAGCAGGATCAGATACATAAACGGCGTCCAGCCCCAGATGTCTGTGACCATGACGAGGAAGAACGCGGCGTCGGAGACCATCCACGGATACGGCGTGAAGCCGAGCGCGATGAGGATATGGTTCACCCAGCCGTAGTGCTCGGTGTAGGCAAAGGCCCACATCACGCCGGCCGCCGCCGGAATGAAGATCATCGGCGCGATCACGATGTGCCGGAAGATGCGGCCGTAGCGTTCGGCGAAGGCGTCCGCCAGCGCGACGGTGAGGAGCGCCATGCCGAGGCCGAGCCCGAAGGACACGGAAACGCAGACGACGGTGTAGAGAAGCGTGCGCCCGATCGTCAGCCAGGTTTCGGGCTCGGATAGCAGGAGACTATAGTTGCCGAGGCCTACCCAGTCGTCAATGCCGAAGGCGATCTGATAGTCGCGCAGGCTGAGCGCCACGACCTTGTAGAGCGGGTAGGCATAGAACACGGCGATATAGAGGAAGGGGAGCGCCAGAAGCGCTCCCAGGAGATATCGCCCAGGCCGGTCGGCACGGGCGACCGAACTGGAAAGCAGGCTCATTTGACGTACCCGGCCGCTTTGACGGTCTTTTCGATCTCGGCCACGTAGCCGTCGACGAATTCCTCGGGCGTGATCTTGTTGGCGATCACCTGCGTGTAGAGCTCGATGCCCTTGGTGCGCGGCTGCTGCGACATTTCCGGCACCTGCGTGGCGATGCGGGCCTTGACGAAGGCGTCATAGAGGGCGCGGGGGTTGATACCGCCAGGCTCCACAGCGGTGCGGTAGGCCAGTTCCTTGATCGGAGGAAGCTGACCCGCCGCCATCTCGATCTGCGGATGCTCGTTGAGCAGCCACTTGATGTATTCCCACGCCGCATCGGGATTCTTCGAATCCTTCGGGAGGCCCATCACCCACCACGAACTGAAGCCGCCGGCGGGTTCTCCGCCGAAGGACGGGAAGGTGAAAGCGCCCACCGGCCCGACCTGCTTGATGTTGTCGGGGTTCTGCATGAACGTCCAGTAGTCCGACAGCCAGCCATAGGCGAGCGCCGAGGAACCCGACAGGAAGTAGTCGGAGACCTGGCCGGTCTGGAAGTTGGCAGAGTCCGGATTGACGAACTTGTTCTTGTAGATGCTGTCCTGCATGAAGCGCAGGATGTCGATGGCGGTCTGCCGGCCCTTCTCGGTCTTCATCGTCGGCTGGAAATTCTCGTCCAGCAGGTCGAAGCCGGCATCCATGTAGTAGCTGATAAAGGCGATATAGCCCTGCCCCTCGCCCCAATTGGCGGTGAGGCCGTAAAGGTTTTTGTCCGGACGGGTGAAAAACTCGGAGATGTCTGTGAGCTGCTGGATTGTCGTGGGCGGAGCGAGGTCATAGCCGTACTTGGCCTTGAACGCCGCTTGCTCTTCCGGGTTCTCCAGCAGGTCCTTGCGATAGTAGCCGATCTGCGCATTGGCATGGAACGGCATGAAAT
>JAEUMA010000436.1 GCA_016793565.1 Rhizobiaceae bacterium | reverse complement strand
CGTGATCGACACGCTTTCGCTCAACGCCATGGACGAAGTGACCCGCAACGAGGTGGTAGGCACCCTGACCGACCCGGAGGGACGCGCGCAGAACCTGGTGGCAGGCTGCGACTGCGTGGTGGTGGCGACGCCGACGCCGCTGGGCAGCGTCGTGCAGAGAGGCTCGCCGGTGGCCGTGCTGGCCTCGCCGGACTCCTCGGTCATCTTTACGGTGCGCGCGCCGAGCCGGCAGGCGACGGGCCTGGCCGTCGGCAATCGCGCCGCGATCACGCTGTTCAACGGCGAGCCAGCGACCGGCGGCACGGTGACCAGCATCGAGCGCTACACGCCGATCGACTATTCGACCGAACGCGGCGCGCCATCGCTGGAAAGCTACGTCGTCATCCAGATCAAGCCGGACCGGGAATATACGCTGGCCGATTACGGCGAGCCGATCCGGGTGCGCATCGACCGGCTGCAGCTCTTCGCGCGGCCGCCGGCACAACCGCAGGGCTGATCCAGCCGAGAACGCAAAGAAGAAGGGGCCGCCGGTGGATGCCGGCGGCCCCTTCTTCTTTACGGGAAGGATGCCCGAGAAAGTGTCGGGCCTCTATTGCGGCGCGGTGAACGGGACAACCTCGCCCTTCTGTCTCAGGCGGTCGATCACCTGCGCGAGGCGTTCGGGGTAGTCCGTGCCGAAAGTCCAGTAATTCGGTCCCGAGGGGCCGAGGCCTTCATCCAGCCCGCGCTGGTCGGCCGGCAGATGGAAGAGCAGGCTGATCAGCACGTCGCTGCTGACCCACGGGTCGTCGTACCAGAAGGCGTGCGAGCGCGTGGAGAGACCCGGAATGTTTTCAGGCCGCACCCGCAGGACCTCGACGTCGCCGTCGTCCCTGGCGGCGTCCAGCAGCCAGTCCGTCGCTTCGGGCGTCAACTCTTCCATGTCGGGCCGGCCCGCGCGCGAGGCACGGTTGATCACCTGCGACAGCCGCAGCGCGCTGTCGTTGAGGTTGACCGCCACCGTGACGCGCTCGGACTTGGCGGCATAATCCTTCATGTCGTCGACGAAGCCACGGAAATCGGCGTCCGGGGCGGCATGGTAGATTTCGCCCAGCCGCGCCGGCGTGCCGCCGGGCTTCTGCGCGTCCTCGCCGACGATCGCCAGCGCATCGCTGCCGACCGTGGCGCCGGCGCTGTAGGTGAAGACGTCGATCTTCTGGGCGTCGGTGTTTTCGGACAGCATCTCCACCAGCTTGGCCAGATGCGGCGCCGCGCCGAAGGCGGTGACCATGTCGCGCGAATAGCGCAGGAAGTTCTCCGCCGTCGGCCAGACGAACAGGAGCACCACCGCGTTGCGCCCGGTGAAGTGGTAGAGCTGCGCCGCCTGCCCGGCCGCGCGCTCGACCGTGGTGTTGGCGCCGTGCACATAGACGATGATGTTCTTGTAGCGGTGGTCTGCGAGCGCCTTGTTGATCTCGGCGAACCATGCCTGCGCGTCGGCATTGAGCGACTCGCCGTCGGTGAAGCTCGCCTGCTCGTCAAGCTTGTCGAGATAGATGAAGGGACGGCGGGAATCGGTCGAGCCGGTCGACCATTTGTAGATCTTGTCCCAGGTGGTGTTCTCGTCGCCGATGCGGACCGACACTTCCCCCATATGGAGGTCGCGTCCGGGAACCACCGCGTAAAGGCGGTTGTCGCGCGGCCCGAAGGGCATGCGGTTGGTGGCGTAGAACAGCGTTATGTTGGGGTCGCCGATCAGCTCCGGATTGGGCGCGAAGACGTTGGTCCCGCTTTTCAGGAACACTTCCGGAGCGGGCATCAGCCGCATCGGCGGATGGTAGAACGCGAGCGCAACGACCAGCGCCGCCGCCAGCAGCAGGAAGATCATCACATTGCGGAACAGCCGCGATTTGCGCTTGGCGGGCTTGCCCGCTTCCGCGACGTCCTGAGCGCGTGGTTCAATGGCCGGTGACACGACGGAACAACTCGCGGAGGGTGAGGTCATGGTCGAAGCGGCCCTTCTCAAGGAAAATCAGCACCTGCGCAATGACCAGCGGATTGTTCATCATGAAGGTATGCGTGGTCGGCAGGACAATGTGGTCCGTCATGCCTTCCAGTTTGGTGCTCTCGACGGAAACTTTGCCGTCGTTGGGCCCGGTTATCCTGGTCGAGAGGATGGGGTTCACCGACCAGTTGTTGCCGGCGATGATGCCAACCTCGAAATCGGCGGCGCCGAGCGCGTTCGGCACGCTGTCGGCACCGGTGCCGAGCTGCATACCGGCCGGGCCGGTCAGGTATTCGAAGATCGCCAGGTTGCCGAACGTATCGACGATCTCCGAACCGTGGTTCGGCGGCGCCAGCATCACCACCCGGCCCAGATTTTCGGGCCGGCGTTTCGTCAGCCAGGCGCGAACCAGAATGCCGCCCATGGAATGGGTGACGAAATTGACCTTGGAGGCCTCGCCGCACATCGCCACGGCCTTATCGACATGGTCGATCAACTGGTCGATGGGAGCATCCATGGACGGATAGCTCTCGTTGATGACCTTGTAGTCGAATGCGCGTAGCGTCTCCTCCATGACGATGAAGGAGTTGTCGCTGCGTCCGAGCCCATGCAGGAGCACGACGCATTGCTGTTCCTGCGCGTATGCCGCCGGAGACAACAGACAGACCAGCAAGGCTATGAAAAAGCGCATGAAACGATTGCCCTCAACGCCCGGCAACGCGGGCGGCGCGCGTCGCCCGCGCGCCCGTCGCATCAGCGCGGCGTGTGCCTTTCTACACCAGCGCGCCGGTCATTCAACTGCCCAGGGGAACGCGAGCGGACAAGTTGCGGTGAACTCGCCGCGAGCGGAAGCCTTCACGCGGCGGGCGCGGTCTTGCGCAGGTAGCGCGAGAGCGCGCCGGTGATGTGGTAGAGGATGCTCGCCGGCACTTCTGTGGCTATGGCGCGGCCGTTCTCGTTGATGCGGTCGATCCACAGACCGTTCGGAGCCGGGTCGATATGCCAGCGGAAAAGCTGGCCGACGCGCGCCTCGATCTCGGGCTTGAGATCGCGCCCATCGACGCCGTCGAGCAGCGCCGCGGCCTTGATCGCCTCGGTCTGAGGCCAGGAACGGGTCACCGTGTCGAACGGCACGCCGACGCGCGACACCGCGCCGTAGGCAAGGCCGGTGGCACGGTTGACGCCGTTGGCGACCGCCGAGGCGTACAGCTTGCGCGCATACCCGTAGACGGCCTGCTGGCCGCTGGCATTGGCGAACTCGACCAGAAGTGCTGCCCATTCGAAATGGTGGCCGGGCTCGGTCCATTCGCCCTGCCGGCCGGCGACCGGCTTCCAGTTGTTGTCGAAGAACTCGCCGAGGGTCCAGCTTTCGGCGTCGAACAGATGCGCGCGGAACAGTTCCACGATCCTCGCCGCCCGGCGCAACTGCGCGCGGTCGCCGGTGATTCGGTACCAGGCAAGGAAGGCTTCCAAGAGATGCATATGCGGGTTGGAGCGACGCAGTTCGTCGCCGTCGGCGTTTTCGAGGAAGCCGGTCATGCGCCGGTCTTCCAGATGCTCGTCGAGGAAGGCCAGCGTTTCCTGCCCGAGCGCCAGCGCGCCGGGATGGCCGACCTCATGCGCATGCGCGAGGGCGAGAAGCACGCAGGCGTGGTCATAGGCGTCCTCGACCGGATCGGCGACGGTGCCGTCGGGGTTGAGGGTACGCACCCAGCCGCCGCGCGCCGTGCGGGCGTTCTTGACCAGAAAGTCGAGCCCATGGGCGACGAGTCGGTCGGCGGGGCCGTTCCAGCCTAGCGTCCTGGCCTCGGCGAAGGCGTAGACCTGGCGGGCCATGGTGCGGGTGCGCTTGGGCTTGCCGAGATTGCCGCCGTCGAAGCCCAGCGCCTCATGGAAGCCGCCATAGACCTCGTCGACGCCGCGGGTGGACCACAGCGGCAGCGCCTCCTCGAACAGCCAGTGGGCGACGCGCTTGCGCCAGGCGCCCGGCCGTAGCACGCGGTCGTCGGCCGGCGTGAACTTGGTCTCCAGGCGGCCGCTCTTTTCCAGCCGCTCGACGATCTTCTTGACATTCTGGCTCTGGGCCACGGGGGCCACGAAAGTGGCGTCGGCGGTTGCGACGATGGCGATGTCCTTCAGGCCGAGCACGGAGAGGAGCCGGCCCTGGCTGCGCAGGTAGCAGCGCTCCGTGTCGATGGCGACGACATCGCCGAACACCACATTGCCGTGCTCGTCCGCCTCGGAGACGTCCAACAGCGACTGCCACGAGCCGAGGTCGTTCCAGCGGAAGGTCGCCGGCACCATGGCGATGTCGCCGGCCCGCTCCATGACGGCGTAGTCGATCGAATTCGAAGGGACTTCCAAGTACTGGTCGAAGGGCAAATAGACGCCGTCAGCCTGGTCGCTGGCGGCGTCCAGCGAAGCCTCCGTCTTCTTCCAGATCTCCGGCTGCAGGGCGAGGAACGCATCGCGCATGGCGCTGGCGCGAAACAGGAAGATGCCGGAGTTCCAGAAGAAGTTGCCGGCCGCGAGATAGGCCTTGGCGGTCTCCAGGTTCGGCTTCTCCACGAAGCGCGCGACGCCGCGGTGCTGCTGATCGCGCTCTTCCGGGGCGGCCTCGATGTAGCCGTAGCCGGTCTCCGGCACGGTCGGCCGGATGCCGAACACCACCAGGCTGCCGGCGCGCGCAGCCGCCGTGCCCGCCTCGATGGTCTCCCAGAACTGGATGTCGGTCGTGATCTCGTGGTCGGACGGAACCACCAGCACCAGGTCGTCGCCGAAGCTGCGCAGAGTGACCAGCGTGGCCACCGCCACAGCGGCCGCCGTGTTGCGCCCCATCGGCTCATAGATCGCGCGGCCGCCGCCGAGGTCGACCGCCGCCAGATCGGAGCCGACGCGCTGGGCGTGACGCTCCGAACCGATCAGGAAAACCGGCGTGTCGCCGTCCGGCCGGGCGCGCATGCGGTTGATCGTGCGCACCAGCATCGAGCCCTTGCCCGAGAGGTCATGGAACTGCTTGGGATTGTCCTCGCGCGAGAGCGGCCACAGCCGCGAACCGACGCCGCCGCTCATCACGAAGCATGCGATCCTATCAGCCATGACGGGCGTTCCATAATCCATGGTCAGACAACTCTCGCTGGACGATGCGGCAGAGGCTTTTGTGCCATGCACAATGAATTCCGGTCAATTGCGCGAGTCAATCAACCTTCGACATATATGGACCGAGAACCGTGAACGAAGGGCAAATCTGCTGAAGAATTGTGCATCCCGGCCGAGAAAAGGTGCATTTTTATCATTCCGCAGCTCAATTGTTTCACATCGGGACGGGACTGCACACGCGAAAGGCATAGAGACGGCGTGTTTTTGCGATCATCTCTTTGTGCATCGCAACATGTCCCATCGCTCAGATAGCGGCGCCTGACCTCAAAAGACCGATTCCGGTTTTGACAATCCGCCAAGACGCCAATATCATTTGCATACGAATGAATTTCGGCGGTGATTTCCGCCACGAGGCATTGCGTGATCCGATACGCAAAACCGGGAAGTCTCCAAGAAGCGCTGGCGCTGCTGGCGCAGGACAGCTGGCGCATTCTGGCCGGCGGCACGGATTTCTATCCGGCGCAGGGCAGCAGGCCGTTTCGCGAGAATGTGCTCGACATCAACGGGCTGGTCGAACTGCGCGGCATCGTCGAGACGCCGGAGGGCCTGACGATCGGCGCCCGCACGACCTGGACGGACGTCGTGCGCCAGCCGCTGCCGCCGGCCTTCGCGGGATTGAAGCAGGCCGCGCGCGAGGTCGGCTCCGTGCAGAT
>JAEUMA010000606.1 GCA_016793565.1 Rhizobiaceae bacterium | reverse complement strand
TTCCGGAACCTTCGGAGAATCCGGTCCTGATCGGCCATGACGAGGTGCGCGCCCTGCTGGCCGCCGCCTACCGCGCCGGCAAGCTGCCGCATGCGCTGCTGCTGGCGGGGCCCGCCGGCATCGGCAAGGCTACGCTTGCCTTCCATCTCGCCAATCATCTTCTGGTGCACCGCGACGCGGCGACGGCGCCGGACACGATTGCCGCGCCCGATCCGGCGAGCCCGGTGTTCCGCCAGGTGGCGTCCGGTGCGCATGCGGGCGTTCTGCACCTCACCCGGCCCGCCAACGAGAAGACCAAGGGCTTTCGCACCGCCGTCACGGTGGACGAGATCCGCAAGGTGAACCGGTTCCTCTCGATGACCGCGCATGACGGAGGCTACCGCGTGGTCATCGTCGATCCGGCCGACGACATGAACACCAACGCGGCGAACGCTCTGCTGAAGAACCTTGAAGAGCCACCCTCCCGCACGGTCTTCATCCTCATCGCGCACTCGCCCGGCCGGCTTCTGCCGACGATCCGGTCGCGCTGCCAGGTGATGCGCCTGCATCCCCTCGGAGAAGACGAATTGCTCGCGGCACTTGGCACGGTCGGCGTCGCGCCGCCCCAGGAAGCGGAGGCGCGCAGCGTGCTCGCCGCGCAGGCCGACGGATCGGTGCGCCAGGCAATCCTGCTTGCCGAACATGGCGGCCTGGAGATAGCCCGCGCCATCGAGGACGCCGCGCGCGCGCCGCGCGCCGACTGGCCGGCGATGAACAAACTGGCCGAAGTGGTGGCCGCGCGCGACCACGAAACGCGGTTCGATCTGTTCAACCGGCACGCGCTGGACATGCTGTCCGACGCCGCCAGCGCGGCCGCACGGGAAGGGTCGGTCGGACGCGCCGAACGGCTTGCCAAGGCTTGGCAACAGGCGCGCGTTGCCGTAGAGGAGGCCGAGACCTACAATCTCGACCGGAAGCAGCACGCGTTGAACATGATCTCGAGCCTGAACGCAGCCTTGCGAATGTGATGCCCCACGGCGCGCCGCGTCCGTGCAGGCGCAAAGGCGCTTCCAGTCTCACTCAGTCCGCAATGGCCCAGGCTCATGTCCCGCGAAAAATTCTATATCACGACCGCCATTTCCTATCCGAACGGCAAGCCGCATATCGGCCATGCCTATGAGCTGATCGCGACAGACGCGCTGGCGCGCTTCCAGCGGCTCGACGGCAAGGACGTGTTCTTCCTAACCGGCACCGACGAGCATGGCATCAAGATGCTGCAGACGGCGCGCAAGGAAGGCATCGCGCCGCGCGAACTGGCCGACCGCAACGCGGCGGAATTCCAGCGCATGGCCGTCGCGCTGAACGCCTCGAACGACGACTTCATCCGCACCACGGAGGAGCGGCATTACCGCTCGTCGCAGGCCATCTGGAAGGCCATGGCCGCCAATGGCGACATCTACAAGGGCGGATACGCCGGCTGGTACTCCGTCCGCGACGAGGCCTACTACGGCGAGGAAGAAACCGAAGTGCGCGCCGACGGCGTTCGCTACGGACCCCAGGGCACGCCGGTGGAGTGGGTCGAGGAGGAGAGCTACTTCTTCCGGCTGTCGGCCTATCAGGATCGCCTGCTGGCGTACTACGAGGCCAATCCGTCCTTTATCGGGCCGCCCGAACGCCGCAACGAGATCATGAGCTTCGTCAAAGCGGGCCTCAAGGACCTGTCCATCTCGCGCACTACCTTCGACTGGGGCATACCGGTCCCGGGTGACGAAAAGCACGTGATGTATGTATGGGTCGATGCGCTGACCAACTACATCACCGCCGCCGGCTATCCGGACACGAACGCGCCGCGCTGGCGCTATTGGCCGGCAGACATCCACATCATCGGCAAGGACATCGTGCGCTTCCACACGGTGTACTGGCCGGCATTCCTATGGTCTGCCGGCATCCAGGCGCCAAGGCGTGTATTCGGCCACGGCTTCGTGTTCAACCGCGGCGAGAAAATGTCGAAGTCGGTCGGCAACGTCATCGATCCGTTCGCGCTGGTCTCGCATTACGGGCTGGACCAGGTGCGCTATTTCCTGCTGCGCGAGGTGCCTTTCGGCCAGGACGGCAACTACAGCCACGAGGCGATCGTCAACCGGACCAATGCCGACCTCGCCAACGACCTCGGCAATCTCGCCCAGCGCTCACTGTCGATGATCGCCAAGAATCTCGGCGGCGTGGTCCCGACGCGCGGCCCGCTGGCGGAAGCCGACACGGCCATTCTGGCGGCGGCCGAGGACGCGCTCGCGGCGGCGCGCCGCGCCATGGGCGACCAGGCCATCCATCTGGCGGTGGCGGCGATCTTCGGCGTGGTGGCCGACGCCAACCGCTATTTCGCCGTGCAGGAGCCGTGGGCGTTGCGCAAGAGCGATCCCGCGCGCATGGAAACGGTGCTGCACACCACCGCCGAAACGATCCGCCGGATAGCGATTCTGTGCCAGCCTTTCATCCCCGGCTCCGCGGCGAAGCTGCTCGACCTTCTGGCGGTGCCGGCGGACAAACGGGATTTCGACCAACTCGGTGACCACGGCACACTGGTGCCCGGTTCCACGCTGCCGGCGCCCGAGCCGGTGTTTCCGCGCTATGTCGAACAGGCGGCTGAAGGCTGATTGGGAGCCATGCTCGTCGACAGTCATTGCCACCTGGATTTTCCGGACTTCGCCGAAGAGCGGGCGGCCGTCGTCGATCGCGCGCACGCCGCCGGCGTCGGATTGATGGTTACAATCTCCACGCGCGTGCGCCGTTTCGACGGCGTGCGCGCCATCGCCGAAGCCTTCGATAACGTCTACTGCTCGGTGGGTACGCATCCGCACAACGCCGCGGAAGAACTCGACATCACCGCCAGCCAGCTTGTCGACCTGTCCCGGCATCCGAAGGTGGTGGCGATCGGCGAGGCGGGCCTGGACTATTTCTACGACAAGTCGCCCCGGGATGCGCAGGCACAGGGCCTGCGCACCCACATCGCGGCAGCGCGCGAGACCGGGCTGCCACTGGTGATCCACGCCCGCGACGCGGACGCCGACATGGCGGCCATCCTCGAGAATGAGACAGGGAAGGGGGCGTTTCCCTTCGTGCTGCACTGCTTCTCGTCCGGACGCCGGCTGGCGGAAATCGGCGTAGCCCTGGGCGGCTACGTCTCCTTCTCGGGCATCCTGACCTTCAAGAATTCCACGGAAATACGCGCCATAGCCGCCGATCTGCCGCCCGAACGCCTGCTGGTGGAGACCGACGCGCCCTATCTCGCGCCGGTGCCGTTCCGCGGCAAGCGCAACGAGCCGGCGCATGTGGTATCCACGGCCGCCGTGCTGGCCGAGACCATCGGCGTCTCGCGCGACGCGATCGCGGGCATCACCACGGACAATTTCTTTCGGCTTTTCAGCAAGGTGCCGCGACCGTGAGGCGCCCGGCGGCGAGCGCATGACCGACACGCTGCGGTTCACCATTCTCGGCTGCGGTTCTTCTCCCGGCACACCGCGCATCACCGGCGACTGGGGCGCATGCGATCCCACCAATCCGAAGAACCGCCGGA